>JAHIGH010000181.1 GCA_018900295.1 Patescibacteria group bacterium
GCTGTTTTGGATAATAATTATTGTCGAAATAGTTAGCAAAAAGATTGTCAGCAATTGGAATCCGTACCCTTCTAAGTGGGAAAATGCGGCACCTCCGCCAAGTCCCAGAAAGGCCAAAAATGACAACCCGCAGACAGCGCAGCCGCCTGTTGCCAGTCCAATAAATAACCCCCCGCCTGCAATTACTTTTAATTTTCCGTTTGACCGTAGTATTGAAATCCTTTTCACCAATAAAACTACGTTTACGCCGGTTAATAGCGCGATTATGATAAGTAAAGTTAATTGAAAGATAGTTAACGAGTAAATAAGACTCACGAAAATACCGGAAAATATTTTTATTTTATATGCGAAAGGATATTCTCCGAAAAGAGTGTTGCTTGCCAGATCATAATTACGAAGATACAGAGTTATACATACATAGAAAAAGGCGGTAAGAAGTATGTAAAAAATTGAAATCAAATAATTTTTCATTATTTCTGATCATTTGTCATCAACTGGTCTATGATTGTTTTATAA
The DNA here is from genome assembly GCA_018900295.1 of Patescibacteria group bacterium. GTDB lineage: Bacteria > Patescibacteriota > Microgenomatia > Levybacterales > UBA12049 > JAHIGH01. Next base: position 517 of record JAHIGH010000181.1, read on the forward strand.
ACAAAATATTCATGCAATCCGTTTAATTTCACCGTATCGGTCAATCCCTCTGCATTACTCTTGCCGATTAACCATGAGGGAGTTCCACTGACATTAATTGCTATTGCTTCGACGATATCTTTTTGAATAATAGGTTTATTTTTTTCATTATTCAGGCAATTTCGGAAATCCGTCTGATCCAGGCCGTTTTGCATAGCTATTGATATGAGTTCATCCTCCATAGAAAGAGCAGGATTCATGGAAAATCTATCAAATAATTCGTCATGATATCTGGAAAAAGCGCTGTTCCCTCCCTGGTTGTAAGCACATAAAGCAGCCTCGATTTTAATATATGCTGTCTTATGTATATTTTCAAGCGGTAGGCTTTTAAAAACGAATTTTACTTTATTTGTATTAATATATTCCTTTTTTAATTGAGGGATAATTTCGTCGTAAGCCCTTTTACATATTGGACATTCAAAATCTATATATTCAATTATCGTAATTGGCGCGCCCGCGTTACCGAGAAATGGACTTCCGGCAGTTTTGATATAAGTGATATTTTCATAAATTTTTTCAGGATTATTTGAAGAATTATTGCCGTTTGTTATTCGCTGAACAGCGGAATTAACTATAATAGCAATTGCGATTACAAAAGAACCTATTAGTATTGCTATTGCGAGTTTACCCAAAGGATTATTATCTTTATTGGTCATTATAATTCTATTGTCATTGTTATCTCAATATCTGTCAAGCATATTCAAATCTCACGGTTATCTATTCAATGTTTCTCGTTCGTATGTTAAAATAATCTATACCCCTATGCTTTCAAAATGCGAAAGTATAATACCTAACGTAGCTTCGAATTTATTGCAATTTAGATTTTATAGACAATCTAATTTTAGTTTTGAAAGCTACGGAGGCATATACCGGTTATTCTCAAATTCAAAGCGGAGTGGTATAAATCACTTATGAAAATCACTTTTTTAGGAACCAACGGCTGGTATTCAACTCCTACCGGAAATGAAATGCTTGAGTTACTCGAACGGTTTAAAAAACGCGTACTGAAAAAGTGAAGTCATAAACAGCCACAGATAGCCACGGAATATAATTCAATACAGGCAATCTGCACACATCTTGCATACGTCTTGCACATGTTGTACAATGCTTATATATAGGCAATATGTTTTATCTTGCACAGATTACATAACAGGCTGGATATAGGCAATATGCACATGTATTGCCTATGTGTTGCCTATGTAATAGGAATAATATGGAAAAATATAAGTTAGAAAAACCGGATCTGAATACGATAGATAAAGTTTCAGTCCTTAGAAAGTTCACAGAAAATCAACGGAAATATATTCCGTTTATTTTAAAGGCTTCTGAGCCTGAATATTTATATTGGGATAAACTTAAATATAAAACTATTCCTGATGATTTAAAACGGGAAGAGTTTTGGTATCTGATAAGACAAATAAGACAATTATCTTCAAGGCCAACATCGATTAAAGCAGAAAATGGAGATTTTTTTACGTGGCTGAGATTAACATACGCAGATGAATTCTTACATAAAATAGACGTACACACCGGAGGACGAATTTTTGCGCCTTACGAAGCAATAAAAGAAGAAAGTCGACAAAAGTTTATTGCAAGAGGAATATTGGAGGAGGCAATTGCTTCAAGTCAATTAGAAGGAGCGAATACTACTGGAAAGGTCGCAAAAATGATGATTTTGGAACATAGAGCCCCAAGGAATTCATCAGAAAAAATGATTATCAACAACTATAATACAATGAAAATGTTAGAGCAAGATTATAAGAATAAAGAGTTATCAATAGAATTATTATTTGAAATTCATGCATCTTTAACTAAAGACACAGTTTCTGCGGACGAACAAAATAGACTTAGAAAAGATGCAGATGAAATAGTTGTGAGGAATGATAAGATAATTGCTTATATACCTCCAAAAGAAGAATTCTTGAATTCAGAAATAAACAGACTAATCAATTTTTCCAACGATAAAGAAGATATCGTATTTACTCATCCTGTAATTAAAGCAATATTTCTACACTTTTGGATTGGATATCTTCATCCTTTTACTGATGGAAATGGAAGACTTGCCCGTGCATTATTTTATTGGTATTTGCTTAAAAAAGACTATTGGACATTTATGTATTTACCAATTTCATCAATTATTAAAAATTCTCCTGTTCAATATGCTAATGCATATATTTATTCAGAACAGGATGGTTTAGATTTAACATACTTTTACGATTATCATATTAGAAAAATTATACAATCATTAGAAGAATTCAAAAAATATGTCGATAAAGTGAATTCGGAAAATAAACAAATAGATATTACAGTAGGGCGAGAAATAACATTAAATGACAGGCAAAAACAGTTAATACACTTTTTACTTTCTGAAGCACAAGGAGGATATGTAACAGTTACTTCTCATATGTCCCTCAATAACATCGCAAGAAGAACTGCCTTTTCCGATCTTAAACAATTAGAACAAAAAGAGTTATTAAAAAGCAGAAAAGAAGGAATATTTACAAAATATTATGTTTCTAATAAATTGAA
>JAHIGH010000182.1 GCA_018900295.1 Patescibacteria group bacterium
CAGGTTCTTGTTTTTTTACGGTTTCTATAGCCTCAACTCCATCGCCTGCCATATCAACCAAGTAATTATGCTCAACCAAAAAATCTCTGACCAATTCACGGATAGTTTGATCATCTTCAACTACCAGTATCTTAATCATAATATTATTAACGGTATTATATACCTCTCTACCTCAAAAATACAAATTACTCTCAACCATGCAAACATTTTCTAACCGCTTGAAGAACAGTCTCCAGTTGAAATGGCTTCGCCAAAAAATCATTCAATGCCAAACGCCTTGCCACTTCAAATGCTTGCTGATGAGCCGACATAAGAAGAATAGGTAAATCTACATCAATTTCTTCACGAAACTTCCCAATAACCCGCTCCGCGTTCTCATCAGGCAAATAACAATCAAGTAAGATTAAATCCGGTTTTACCTTCTCTGCTTTCTCTAAAGCCATTTTACCCGAAGAAAAGGCTTCTGCATTATACTGCTCTCCTTCTAAGATACTTATCAAAACATCTCTTATGGCCGCATCATCATCAATTACAAAAATTTTCTTTTTGTTAATACCATTATTACTTTTCATTAAAATTCTATAAATAAAGTATATATACAAAAACGAAAAACCCTGTAAGACGGCTGTAAGAAAATTGAAAGATTCACAATGTTTACCTTCACTTTATAATTTATTTATTGTATACTCGCAGCAAAGGACATTTATCATGAAATTATTTCTTTTTCTCAACTACCCCTTCATCCTTGCTGTATTCGCCTTCATAACCGCTCTTGGATTCAGTATTTTTATACATCAAGACATCATCAACCTTATAAATCCGGCCATGTTATTCCTGCCCTGCATCATTCTCTTTGCCTGGGGCGGCGGTTACAAACCGGGTATATTGGTAACAATAATCTCCGGGGTAATTATCAACTATCTGTTTCTATCTCCAAATCCACCCTTCATCCCCACTGAACCTATCCTGATTATCAGGATAATCCTTTTTCTGTTAGAAGGTATACTTATTAGTCTGATTATCGAACGCGGCAGACGGCGGCATACTCACGATTATCATCGTCACACAAAAAATTTTAAAGAAAAAATAATCAAACTCGAACAGGAATACGCCATAGCCAAAAAAGAAATCAGGGCTCGGGATGAATTTCTTTCAATAGCTTCACACGAATTGAAAACCCCGCTTACCTCCATGCTTCTCCAGACCCAAGCCGCATTGTACAGTATCAGAAATGTCTCACTTGCCCATTTTTCTATAAACAATCTCCTAAAAATGCTTGAGAGTGTTGAAAATCAAACGAAAAGACTATCAAAAATGATCAACGACCTGCTCAGTACTTCTCTTATCACGACCGGCAATCTGCAGTTAGTTTACGAAAAAGTCGATCTGGACACTGTTGTCTCAGAGGTCATCGAAGAATTTTCAACGCGCACACAGCGGGAAGGATATGAAGTTATTTATACCAAAAAAGATTCTATCTTTGGACAATGGGACAAAATCCGTATTCACCAGGCAATATCAAATCTCATTTCAAACGCGATCAAATATGGCAACCGCAAACCAATTAATGTAGAAATACGCAAAGAAAACAATAACGCCTTATTCATCGTTACGGATCACGGCATTGGCATCCCCAAAGAGCAACACGAAAAAATCTTTGGTCTTTTTGAACGCGCCGTATCACCAACGGAGTACAAAGGATTGGGTGTCGGCCTCTATATCACCAAAAAAATCGTCGAGGCTCACGGAGGCTCAATAATTGTATCAAGTAAAGTCGGAAAAGAATCAATATTTACAATAAAATTACCATTACAAACAATTTAATCTTTATGGGTTTTTCCTAACATTTCAAGCTTATCTACCAAATCAGCATCATTTACTTTACCCAGGTCTATATTTCTTCTTTTCACCACCATAAGCCCCTGAATAATACTTCGTGCCCGAATTGCGTCTCTCTTTTTCAAATAGCGGACTACAAGTGGCTTGCTGGGATATCCGTCAGGAACGATCTGAAGTTTCGCAAAAAAAGGACCTGTTTCAATATCCACATCCCTGATCATTTCTATATTGATACTATGAATATCTTCTGAGAAAAAAAACTCGTGAAATACTACACTTACTTTACATTCATCAATAATTACCTCGTCCGGAAAAAGATCAAAAGGAAATAATGCCCTGATTCGCAGAAGCATCCTTCTGCAACCGCTCACAAGGGAATCAAACCTCGAGATATCTGAAAAATAACCCGTGCTACTCACGGGAAATAAACGGGCATCTTTAGGAGGTGAACGCAAGCCCTGATGTACATCTCTCCGCCTGTCAAAAACCAATCCCTTTTTCATATCTAAAAATCGATTTATTATATTATTTTAATTTCCTTCCTCAGTATTGTAAACTGTGAAAACTCCTTATGCAAATCTTTATTTAAAAAATTATTAAAAGAAGAAAAAATTCATCTACTGAAAATAGAGTGGCAGAAAATTTTTACAATAAAAGTATACCATAATAAAGACCTATAACAAGAATATTAATCTAATCACTAATCTAGTAGTAACCTATATCTAGCTTCAAAACCGTTATGTATTTATTATCTTGGTCGGTGATAAATGACAACATAGTAATTATTTTTTAATAATACCGTTTATAAATTTTGTGTGATATACTTTATTTTATGGAAATTATAGATATCATTCTCCACCTCGACAAAAATATAACAAACATTATAAACCTCTTCGGACCATTTACGTACGTCATTATATTTCTCATCATTTTCGCCGAAACCGGACTTGTAGTAACACCTTTTCTTCCCGGAGACTCATTGTTATTTATAGCCGGCACTCTTGCCGGAAAAGGAGATCTTCAAATATGGGGTATTTACTTCACTATCTCGATCGCCGCTATCTTGGGCGATAGCGTCAATTACTGGTTCGGACACAAAATCGGCCCCAGAGTTTTTTCCAAAGAAAACTCGCGTATTTTTAAAAAAGAATACCTCGAAAAAACCAGGAATTTTTATGAAAAACACGGCGGAAAAACGATCATTCTCGCGCGCTTTGTACCGCTTATCCGTACCTTTGCTCCTTTCGTTGCCGGTGTTGGTAAAATGCACTACAGGACATTTTTTTTCTATAACGTAACCGGTGCGTTTATCTGGTCCACGATCCTGGTCTTTGCGGGATATTTTTTTGGGGGTCTGCCGGTTATCAAAAATAATTTCGAATTTGCTGTAATCGGTATAATAATCTTCTCACTCATTCCTGTAGCTATCGAATATTATAAATCCAAAAAAGAATCTCAAAGTTCCAAAAAACTCCACCAAACCTCATATAAAGATATTCAAAAAACCTTTGAAAAAGAACATCTCCATGATTAAAGACTGCCATCACTTTTTCTTACGGTGCATCTTCATACGATATATACCCCTCTGCTTTCAAATTGCAAAAAAGTATAATACCTAACCCTCCTTCGCTAAAGCTACGGAAGGGCACGGCGATACTTTGACTTGTGCCTTCGAAGCCTATAAGGCGAAGAGGCAAAGCTACGGTAGGTATATACCAAATTTTTGCAAAATGATTGCGGAGTGGTATATTATTTTGTCTACTCAAGAATTCCGGCATATTGAAAATAAAATCAGGTCTCGCATATTTATAAATTTACCGGCTGGACTACCCCTCGCGGCATTGACATTTAACAATTCCCATATCATTATAAATCTTTCTCAATTCTTCAATCCTCATCTGACCAATTGCCGACTGCGAAAAATCAGTAGAAGCATACGTCAAGTATGACCCCAGTAACGGACCGACAATTCTTACCATCTTTCCCCCCTCCCCCATCCCGACAACAATCATTTCCTCATTATCCGGTTTATTAAGCAAAAACTGAAAAAGAACTTTACTGTCAGCGTCGTCCCGGACAAAAGTCGCGAATTTCATTATATCTGCAGGATATTTTTTCATTTGCTTTTTTATCCCTTCAAGCCCCGAAAGCGTTGGTGTTTTCGCAAAATCATGGAAAGATAATATAACCGAAGTTCTTCCTCCTCCCCTGACAAGGGGAGGCAGGGAGGGGTTGGAAACAACCGACGACAACTC
>JAHIGH010000020.1 GCA_018900295.1 Patescibacteria group bacterium
AAAATACGCAATTCAATTTCAAGATCATCTCTCGCGTTAAAATATTTACGCGTCTGTTGTCATACCTTAAAAGGTCAATATAATTGCAATCATTGTTTTAAATGTATACAAACAAAAATTGAACTCCTTTGTGCCAACGCGTTACACAAAGCAAGAACCTTTGATAGAACGATAACTCCCTCCCTTGTAAATAAGCTTTATTACAATAATAAATTAAATTTTAATCTCTTTGGTGAAGAAGTTTTAAATTATTTAAAGAAGCACGATCAATATCCGCGGCTGCAGGAAGCGCTTACAAAAAGTCTGCAAAAAAGTAAAAATCCAAATCTTTTACGCCGATTTACTAATTTCATAAGTTTTCTGGATAAAAAATATAATCATCGAAGGCTCTATCTATCTATATTTGGAATAACTTCAAATCACGACCGGACTCCTTTATTCAAATTGATTTCAAACCTCGGACTGATAAAATAAAATTTGTTACTTACAATATTTATTTATTTTTGTGAATAAAAATTTGTGATTGTTTTAACTGCCGGCCTCTTTGTTCCATCATCATTCCAAAGAGCTGTTGATCCTCCTTTATTTACCCAATAATTAACGCCTATTAATTCCGGTATTGTTGAGATCTCGCTCAAAGCTCGATTTAACCATTCATCTTGCTCTTTCCCGGTCATTTTCCCATGTATATCCGGGATTGGCGCCCCGAATTCTCCAAGCACGATTTTTCCTCCGCTCTGCCTCGCCAATTTACGAATATCTTGCGCCAGTTTCTCAGGAGTACCTACATAATGGTCTATAACAACTACGCCTCCCAATGCTTTTGTTGTTTCACTATCCATAAGCGCAGTTGCCAGATCACCATTCATGGAATAATAACCCGCCTTAACCTTTTTGCCAATTTTTGCGAAAGCTTCTTTTGTTACGTTATATTCCGCCATAAGAAATGCTCTATGGTTGTCCAGGCTTCTGGTATCTCCCCATTGCATCTTTGTTCCATTTTCACATTCCGTACACGAAGTAAAAATATCACCATCTTCAAATAAATCTTTATTGTTCAAAATGAACTGTTGCGTCTTAATAATATGAGCCGCTTCATCAATTTTTTGATACCCGAACCATCCCTCCCAACCCGAAAAATTGCCCCGGAACCAAACACGAAGATTATGCTTTCTTGCTGCGTTCACAAAACTGATAAGCATAGAATGAAACTCATCGTCATAAGGCGTACCTATCGCCGCATAATTAGCGCCTGTAGCCGCAATATCCTCCATCTGCTTATCAATAATTACACTATACGTTTTATCAAAAATCTTCTCTCTGGCAAGATCACGGGAATATTTCATTGTATCAATAGAGCGGATCTCCCACTGTTTATTTTCCCACTTCATAAAAAATGATATATCAATGGTCTTTTGCAAAAAAAGAATAACTCCCAAAGATAAAAGGAAAATAAATAATATATAGATTACAAAAAAATACTTTTTTCTCAAAATCTTCATAACAATAATAATCAATTACATTGTATCAACAACCCATTCTATCTATTCATATAACTAACCGGCTGCAAATTCAGTTGGCTTAAATATTGCTCCTTAATTTCATAGATATCGGCAAAAGGATACTTATATATTAATTTATAATTATTGACAAACTCTTTATTATATCTCAATGAACGAAAAGTACTATCACCCTCGTCATACGTTCGCATGATTATCCATCTTGCCCATGATGAAGGATGCGCTGTGGCCATATCCCAATAATCTCCTGTTCCTTCATGGATGAACCTGCTCATCTGCATACCTGAAGAAAAAATAATTGCGTCATGTGACGCGACTGAAATTAAAACAAAGCCTTCTGCCTCTTTCGCGTTTTTTTTCAACCATCCGCTGACTTCCTTTACATTCTTCCCGCTGCTTCCCGAGATCGCGTCATCCAAAGAAACTGCTTCCGCGTTGACATAAGAAAAAAAAGTTATAAAAAAGAACAAGCCCAAAAATAAATATCTCATCGACTTTATCTTGTGAACAAAATATCCAATAAATATAGCCATCGTAGGGATCATGACCAAGCCATAACGGACATTGAACCATGATCCCATAATATCTTTTACATATAAAGAACTATGTCCAAAATAAAGAGCAAAAATATTAAAAAATAAAGGAACAAAAAGCGTAACTGAAGCAATTCTCACTCCGCTCTTAATACGTTTATCGAACCACATAATACAGGCACCGATGAAAGCAATAAAAATAAAAAATGGATTACTATTGTAGATAAAAGCATACATATAGGTAATAAAAGAAATATAGAGATTATATTTTGTCGGCAATGCGCCTGCTGCTTCCATTGCTTTTTGTTGTGCATTTGCGGAATATGGTCCAAAAACAAAATACATTGGATCTTTAAAAATCATGAAATTCCATAAAAACCATAAAAGTATACCGAATCCGGCGAAAGTTGCGAACAATATTACTGTTCCTTCGGCTTTTTTATATCCATATTTATAAAATATATGAGAAAAAATAATAACGGTAATAAAAAGAAATAAAAACCACCCGTCATAACGAATAAGCGTCGAAAGTAAAACCCAAAAACCGATGCGAAGAAGACGTAATAAATTTTCATCCTTATACCAAACTATAAGCTCGTATACCGCGGCAGTCATTGTGGCAAGAAGTAAAAGCTCAGTCATCGCTGTCGACTGTATATAAAGAATATTTAAATTAAAAGCGAATACCCCGACCCCTATTAAACGACCGAATAAATCAATCTTTAATTCCCTCAATAATAAATAAATAAATAAAGATGTCCCGACATAACTTATCATCGACTGTATTGCGCCTGAAAGACCGGAATGCCACATGAAATCATTCCAAATAGTAGGAATCATCAAAAGATGAGGCAATGGAAGCCAAACGCTTCCTAACTGCGCAAAGCCCGGCTTCAGATTTTCAACAACACGCCGGCCTATGTCCAAATGAGATCTGGCATCGTTATATAAAAAACCAAGTTCTATTATATAATAATAAATGAAGCTCAAAACTGATATGACACTCAATGTAATAATAAGTAACAAAATAGTATGATTCTTTAAAAAATCAATGACGGATCTGATATGTCTCAAATCTAAATCTAATTGAATTGTGAAGAATTTTACAATCCGTATTTTCATAAAAATTTTCGGCGGTCGGTAACAACGCTGTTATATAAGATCAAAAAACCAAAAACAATTATTATAAAAAAAGTTAAATATATATAATAATTCCACGCGGATATTCTATGGCTTCCATATGTATTAAAAAAAAATGATTTACTACCCTGATTACTTATAAAATCCATATTCCGTTCATAAGTATATTTTACTTCCTGCTTTGCTTCTCTTGAGAGAATATCAGCTTCAACTCGGGGCGGATTCAAGCTTGATGTAACCGCGCCCAATGTATTTATAGCAACAGAATAAGATAATACTGCAAAAAATACTATCAGAAATAAATTCCTGGCTCGTAAAAGTAAAAGTAAATAAGCAATAAAAATTGATAATATAGCATATGCCGGAATAAGATATCGTGATCCGAAAGACCATCCTCCCCATGGATCTCCCCACATTGAATAAACTAAAATGTTAATAAGTATAATGTAAGAAAATAACATTGCGAATTTTTTCTTTTTTTTCAGGTATATTACGCCTCCAATGAACCCGAAAATCATCACCGGCGTATACATAAAAATACCCCGATCCTGACTGATGAAATGAATATAAAATCCATTAAGCATAAGTCTTGTATCGAACATATTAAAAATCGAAACTTGTTTACTGACTATATTTTCTGGTGATTTAGAAATATTTTTATTTACCTTTACATCTACAGGTTTGCCATTTACATCGATCTTTGTAATTCTTGACGTTGTCCCCGACAAACGAAATGGATCACCATAAGACATTTGATTGAACCAGAGTAAAAAAATCAAAGGAAATATAATTACAATTAATGTAAATACTTTTAGAAGATCGAATTCAAATCGGATAGCTTTTATGTTCCTTTTTACTGTAAAAACTCTTGTCAATGCGTAAATACCGATTGGTAACATCATCAAAAAATTTGGGTAATCAACAAATATTGAAATTCCAAAAAGTAACCATACCAAAATAAGTGCTGTAAAATCCGTAAAATATAAAAGGCTGTAGATACTAAAAAGAATAAGAAATGTTGATATATGATGTTGATACAAGTCAACAGCATATGGAAATGCGGGAGACGCGAATGCAAAAATCAATCCTCCGATTGTTGCGGTAACTGAAGGAATACTCAATTTTACTGCGATTGCCCGAATAAGAAAAATATTACATATTGCAAAAATAGAAATAACCGCGAAAGTTCCGACCTGCGCGAATCCGAAATACTTTCCGATCAAATATCCCGGAATAGCAATAAAAGATACACCCGGTGTAAAAAGTGACACATAATTACCATCAATCATTGCCAAATCAGGCGTAGCAAATCTTGCCAATGGCAACGAAAATTTAAAAGAATGATCTTCAACAATCGAATACAGGAGCGCGAATCTTCCGGTTTGTTCAAATGGCCCGTTATTACGCCACTTTAGGCTATTAAGCTCCTCAGCCTTAGGATTTCCGGCAATACCGCGAATACTCAAAAAATATATTAATAAACAAAAAATCAACAACAGTAAATTCCCGATATTTTTACCCATACTTTATGACTTGATGACTTTACGACTTTACGACTTCATATACGCCGGTTCTCCCTTTACCGGATAATATGAAATACTTTTACCGATAATGTTATAAAAAATATTAGCGCTTTTGTTCCAACTGAAATTTTTTGACCAGATATATGCCTCCTTGGATAATCTTTTCCGAAGCGTTGTATTCCGAACTAATTGTTCCATTGCCGATGCAAATTTTCTGATATTTCGGGGTTGAATCAAAATTCCTGTTCTCCCTTCTACGACCGAATCACGTAAACCATAAACTCGTGAAGCAATAACCGGTGTCCCGCAAGCATTTGCTTCAATAACGGTTATTCCCCAACCCTCTATCTGTGATGGTTGTAGAACTACCCATGCCTCAGACAATAATCGCGCCTTTTCTGCATGCGGCACTTTCCCTGGAAACCCAACACTCTCACCGATTTTCAGCCACTCCGTAAGTTTTTTTAACTTTACATGGCTTTCACCAAAACCTACTATATTCAACTTGGCAGTGGGGTATTTTTTTATTACTTTCGCGAAAGCGGATATTGCAATATCTATATTTTTATAATCCTGCAACCGGCCCAAATACAAAAATGATGGATATTCTGTTTTAGGGACATACCCGATATTTTTTATCGATGCTCCGCAATATACAATTTCGATATTTTCCTCTTTAGTAAATCCAAGTTTCATGATTTCATCTTTTGATGACTCGGATATTGTTACAATCTTCTTATTTCTATAAATACTGGGCATAAATTTTGCTTCCAGTAATGCGGCTATCTTATTAAAAGGAAAACGCAAATATTTTTGAATGATTTCCTGATGAACATGATAAATAATCAAAATAACCGGCTTTCGCGCGTAAAGTGGCGTAAAGAAAGGGATACCATTTTCGCAATCAATAATCAAATCATATTTTCCTCTGAATTTAAATAAATAATAAATAAATGCAAAAAAATAGACAGTATAAGTACCTCCTCGCCTGAAAATTTCAACTCCCTCTATAACTTCATTCGCCGGATTTTTATTATCATTTCCGCAAAACAGTGTCACCTTATTACCTTGTTTTACCCAGCGTTTTGCCAATTCATGGACGTAAGCCTCAGCACCGCCGGCAAATACATGCCTGATATCCCTCCAATTAAATATCAGTATCCGCATTTTTTTCTTTTTCCATGATTCTCTTACGCCTTCGTCATGAAGAAGACCGAAAAGACCGGCTAAATTATTTTCAAATACGCGGAAATAGTCCCTGTCCAAATGCAATAAGAACATCAGGAGCGCGTCAGCGCCGGCCAAAAAAAGAGTCATCCGTACAATATGCACAAGATCGGTTCTTACAAAAAAGATCACCGATAGCTGTAAAACGCTTGCGATGTACGCGACAACAAGGAAAGTATAATTTTTCCCTTTCAAATTATATAAAACAAATACATTGGCAATTGCAAAACACATCATTGCAATAGTAAATAACAACAAGTCGGAACCTGCTTGTGAAACGCCTATTCTCAAAAAACCAAAAATAACTACACCTGTCCAGGATGAAAGAAAAGTCAAAAAAACAAGATAATTAATTTTGCTTTTCTCTCTTTTTAATAGACCAAATCCTCTAAGGATCGAAAAGGATGAAAAGCTGATAAATTGGCTGACGAAAAAAATATACTTTCCGATAAGTGATATATAATAATACTGAAGGCCGATAATATCTTTATAAATTATCTGAACTAAAACGATATCTGCTGTAAGGAATAAAATATAATATAAACCCGTGAAAAATCTCTTCACAAAAACAGGAGTAAATATTGGCTTTGGTCTTATCCGCCCCGGTATAATTGCCGGAAAAGCAGGTTGTGCTATGGAGGCAAAACGCTTCCCTGTACCATGCCCGAGATGGAACCCGTGAATCGTCTTTTCCCAATAATGCGGCCTGAAAAACAATTGATATAAGGCGATAAAGCCTGCGTAACTCATCATCACCCAATAAATAGGGATCAAAAATATATATTTCACAAGACTCCATTGATTACGGTTCGCGCAGGCAACCATGTAATAATATAAAAAAAGGAAATTACCGAAAACCAATGAAAGAACCGCTATGTAAGATATCGGCGGATAATAAACAAGCTCAATAACTGTAGCCGTATGTTCATAAAAAATAAAATAAGAAAAAATAACGAGCCACATAAATGGATTTATAAAAAGAAAAAGGAGCTTACCTCCTATCGTCAGCTGAAAAATTAAAGCATGTATGACTCCATTCTCACGAACGAACCGCGGAAAATCGCGCATATGCACAAAATATGTCTGAATGTATCCTTTTATCCATCTCGACCTCTGCCGGAACCAATTTGAAGCAACGCTATTTGCCTCCTCCAATGTAGTACTATCAATAATTGCTGTCTTGTAACCTTTTTTAAAAAGCCTGATTCCCAAATCCGCGTCCTCTGTAACATTGAAAGTATCCCAACCTTTTAATTGACGCAAATCTGCGGTCCTGAAGTGATTACTTGTACCACCTAATGGAATAGCGGAATTCAATGACTGAAGACCCGTGAGGGTAAGGTCGAACCACAAAGAATATTCCGCTGTAAAAAGCCGGGTGAGAAAATTCTGATGCGGATTATAATAATTCAATTTTGCTTGAAGACAACGAATATTTTTGGGCAATGTACTAAAACCCAAATACGCTTTTTTCAATTGCAAAGGCTCGGGGACGTCTTCCGCGTCAAATACAACAAGCAATTCTCCTCTCGCGAAAGACAATCCGTAATTACAAGCTTTGGGCTTAGTCTTTGGACTTGAATGAGGAACTATGATTTTCCGGACATAATAGGGAAGTGGCATCCTGCCTATGGCCTCTATTGTCTCATTGTCATTCTCCTCAAGAAGGAGCATCACGTCCAGTTTGTTCTTCGGCCAATCCATTTTCGCGATTGCTTTCAGGAATTGCGGTACGATCATAGCCTCCTGATACAACGGACAAAGAATTGAATAAATAGGAAGTTTACTTTCATTAATATTTCTAAGTCGTTTATATGTAAAAGTGATCTCAACCGGCTTACTAATACTTCTCAAAACTAAAAAAAGATTAAAAACAGTATCCGCAAAATAAAGAACGCTAAGCACTGTTACAAAAATTCGTGCTCCTAAAAGCGGTGTATAAAAAGTTAATACGACAATAAGATAAACAAAAGCCAATAAAACAAAAATTTGCCCGCCGCTCCATGTCCGGAGCGCTGATTCGATATGGGGCAAGGTCGTGTGTGTTATATATTTACGATTCTTATACCCGATGCCTGCTCCACGCATTGTACCTTTTATGCTTGGAGATATAACAAAAGGCTGTAAACGCTTAAATCTTTCTATAAAAGCATTAGATCCTCTCTCCCAAATTGACGGGAGCATATCAGCTTTTGAATTACCTCTTGTTCCTGGCGAAAAGAAAATTTGGTGCATTTGTTTTATGATGGGCAGATTTGCCCGCCATAAAGACGGGGTATAAAAAATAATAACCGTTAAGTATAATACTATATAACATAATTACGCACATATTGTCAACGAAGAATAAAGCTAAAAAGACTTTAATCTAGGGCAAAATAACAACCGATGGACAAAAACAAAGGGGAATACGGAATATTATTCTAGGATATAACAGAAATACAATGTATTACCATATCGACCATATAATATGTCGCTTTATACTTATGATAAATAAGCGGGCAAATCAACCCCCGGGGTTAAACAGCTTCGAACCCCGGTAACTATTAATTTACTACTTCTGATCCAAGGTTAAATGTCGTATTTTTGATATTTCCCTCTGATAATCAATTTGATCATATACAAAATTTTTATATTTTTCCTTTCCACCGGCCATATCCAAAATCCTGCTTGTACGTACAAATTCAAATCCTGACAGGTCATCCGTATAACAACCAAAAGAAAACCAGGGATACTTTGATAAATTCCTGACACTGACCACATAATTTGTTACCGGATTAAGATGAATATATCTGGAAACATGCAGCATTTGCTCATCAGTTTCAATTCTTACAACTTTAAACATCGGCTGGAAAAAGGGACCGGACCTGTTATTTTTCATATTATAAAACTTAGCATATCCATTTTGCATATTACTGATGAACGATGATACGCCTTGCTCAGTTATTTGCTTCAACAAAAAATGATAATGATTATCCATAAGGCAAAATGCAAGTATTTCTACACAAAGATCGTTTCCTTTCTCCAACATTTGCATTATCTGCTCTTTTTGTTCAACCTTACGTTTTTTGAAATTAGAAAAACTAACCGGTGTATTTGCGTACCGATAATACATAATCAGATCAATAAAACGCATAAAATCATTTGGAGTAGAAAAAATTGGCATTCTATTTACGCCGCGATTGAACACATGATATATCTCCCCTGAAGTGAGAATAATTTTTCTCTGCGGCATAATTTCATAATAACAATTACCAAACAGCATTTCAAGAATAATCCTTTGGTTAGAAGCTATTTAACCCCGGGGGTTAATAGGATT
>JAHIGH010000183.1 GCA_018900295.1 Patescibacteria group bacterium
AGTAATAACCGGATATGTTTGATTGTAATTTGTGTAATATTTCCGCTATGTCCTTTTGGCTAATAAATAGTTTTGATTGCGCAAAGTACGCAGGTATTTTCTTTTGTTCTTCAGTTAATTGGCTCATTGCTTCTATTCTATCCCACCGCTCATTTGCGAGAAGTATCATAGCTTCATCTATGGAAAGGGTTCTGGCAAGTTTATCGGAGTATTGATTTAAAATATCCCGTAACGCCGCCATAATTGATCTTATATCTCCCTCGAACAAGTCGTATAATTTAAAAATCACCTCATCTTCAAATGGTTTTATATACTCAACAACATTATCTGATTTCAACAATTTCATTCGTTCTTCAAATGCCTGGATAATTTCTATCTTGGTTAAAGGCACCATTATTAAAGGAGTCTGAAAAAAAACGCTTTTGACCCGCTGCTGGCTATTAATAATTTCTCTAAAAAAATTCTTGGGACCCAGAAACAAAAAATAAACATGCGGGGTTTGTAAGAGATCTCTTATTTCATGGAAAAATTGTATAACTTTTTTTTTATTTTCTTTATTGTTGCATACAACTTCAAAATTATTTACGTGCACTATCAACCCTGTAAAAATTTTTTGCGCAATTTTTTCTGTTCTGATAAATCCTAAAAGAGAAGAAAAGTACTGTTCAAGGGTAGTAATAGGAAATTGTACCGGTTGACTGCTTGCAGAATCACGACCAAAATCTCCACCTAACTGCCATCCGGCAAATCCTCCTGACAATCCTGCGGTAAAACTTAAACTTTGACTGATATCAACAACTTGATTCGCGCGTTTTAAAAGATCAAATTTTTTCATTATTTCCGGATCAATAAGCTGAATTTCGCGAAGAATTGAACCTATTATTTCTATAAGAAAACTTCTTTTATCCAACATCTTTTCGCTTATTTCTATTTCTCGCCGAAAAGAAAAGAGGCGCTTATCTTCCTTATAATATTTCCAAATAAATTTATGGAAGTTTGCCAGACTAGTTTTCCCCACGCCTATATTACCGCATATCGTCAAACACACTCTTGATTCGGATGCAAATAAATCCTCAAGGAACTTACGTTCTCTTACCCTTCCTACAAATGCTTTTTCTATGGAGATATCCCCGCCTTCAATTAGCGGTAAAACGTCATAAGGATTTTTCTTTATTCCAAATTGCTGCCAATTTATTATAGACATATTACTATATATATAGTAAAAAATAATTTTTCTATATATACTTTTTCCTATTATATCAGTCTTTTCTTGATTTATACCCTGTTAATAAAACTTGTATTTTTTCTATATATAACAACCTTTCCACATTAAATATTTACTTCAATCACTTTCATCGTGTCATTTCCGAAAATGTTCACTATTTTAACGGCTATTTTGCGCCGACGTGGTTCGCGGGAATGACAAATTATTTTTTGCGTAACATGAGTTACTTCACTACCCGGTCCTTATGAATTAATACTACGTCCTCTTTTTTTGCTTGCTCTATGAGCTTTTTAGTAAATCCTCCCTTTGCCACTAATGCAAAATATTCTTTTCTTCCTTTACCTCCCCATTCTACAGCCTTTGATCTTTTCTTAAGATTTTCCAGAACGTCTATGTCTATCGGTTTTGTATTCCATTTTGTTTCAACAAAAAGAATTGCATTCTCGCCTTTATTCATACCAACCAGGTCTATTTCTGTGTTTTTATCCCACCACCGTCCCATTTGCTCAAATTGGGGCAACATCCGGCGGTTGATTGTCTCCTGTATGAGCTCACCGGTTATATCTTCATAAGATTTGGATACTAAACTAACCAGTGTTTCTCCGTGTTGGGTAAAAAGAGCGTCAAGGTTACCGCTTTTTATTAAACTATTATTGGGATAAATGAAGCTGAAATAAAAACGTAAAAAACTATCGGATAGTGAGTAGTTGCCCTTTTTACTTTTTTCCGGAATCTTCTCCGTAATTGGTATTTCTTTTTTTACTAACCGAAGGTTTATTAGCGTTTTAAGATATCCGGGAAGCGCGGTTGACGGAAGCCCTGTTTCCTGGATTATCTCTGAAAATTTTGTTCTACCCAATCCTATTGCCTTAAGGATTGTTAAAAACGATCTGGGGTCAGTAAATTCATCCGAAACTAGTAATTCCGGCTCGACCGACAAAAAGGCACCGGGTTGTAAAACATAATCTATAATATTCTGCTTTAGGGTCTTCATGCCGTTAAATACTTTTGCGTAAGCCGGTATTCCCCCGCTAATCGCATATAGAGGAAAGGTGTTTTCAAAAGGAGCGTTGGGATAAAAATTTTTTGTTTCTTTAAAATTAAATGGTTCAAGAAGCCATTGTCCTGTGCGTCTGCCATACAAAGGTGAACTGTAAACCAGCGCGTGCTTATACATCATGGCTATACTTGATCCCATAAGAATCATCATTGTTTTTGTATTTTTGAGGTACTCATCCCAACCTACCTGGAAATATGAAGGTATTCCGGCGTTGGACTCAACCAGATAAGGAAATTCGTCAAAAACAAGAACAATGGGCTCTTTCCGATCTCGCAGTTTGGCGCCCAGATAGCCAAAAAATTCCCGCCAGCTTTGAAAAGGTAACATTTTTAAAACATTATCCTGTAAAGCATCTGCGAAAACGTTTTTAGCACTTTGCAGCTGGTCTTGAGCTGTCCCCTTCTCGGCTACAAAATAAACATAAGGTTTAGACTGATTAAAATGTTTTACCAATTCAGTCTTTCCTACACGGCGTTTTCCATAAATAACTAAAAGTTGGCTTTCTTGAGGCACCTTTTTATAACTTTCTTCAAGCCACTTGAGTTCTATTTTGCGATTTACGAATTTTGTACCCATATTAAAAATAGTATAGCATAAATTATAATATTTTCAACTATCATAGTTGTAACTATGTTAGCTATTTATTTGATTTTCAGGCGTGCTGTCAATGCTTCCTTCACAACTTCGTGTTCGCTCCAGGGTTCTTCACCATGACCGTAATTTATGGATGATTCATGTCCTTTTCCTGTTATTAAAACTATGTCGCCTTTTCCGGCCAGCTCAATACCTTGAAAAATTGCCTTTTTCCTGTCGGGGATTTTCAGTAAATATTTTTTATTAAACATGGGGTCTATTCCCCTTTCTATTTCGGAAATAATTTCTTCTATAGATTCACTGCGGGGATCTTCGGCGGTCAATATAATTAAGTCCGAGTAAACGGAAGATATTTTTCCCATTTCCGGTCTTTTGTATTTGTCGCGCAAGCCTGCCGAGCCAAAGATGTGTATTAATTTGCCTTTTGTTATTTTTTTTATTTCCGGCAACACTACTTCAAAGGATCCTGGTGTATGTGCAAAATCAATGATTACAGTGAAATCCTTATCGTATACAATTTCTTCCCTGCCTGGCGGAGGCGTAAAAGAAAGGAGCGACTTAATAATTATGGAGTCTTTAATGTTCAACTCTTTGGCTACCGCGATAGCCGCAAGAGCGTTATATTGATTGAAACCTCCTATGAGTTTTGTTTTGAAGGGAAAACTCTGCGGGGTGATATCGGCGTTTTTTTTCATTCCATACGTAATAACTTTTTTATTTCGAATGTAGGGAGTAATAAAGGAAAAAGATTTGTCGTCCGCATTGAGGATTGCTGTCCGGGCGTTTTGAAAAAGCCTTGCCTTGGCTTTCACGTATTTCTCATATGTTTTATGATAATCGAGATGTTCATTTGTAATATTGGTGAGAACCGCGATGTCGAAAGGGATACCAAAAACGCGATTTTGATGCAAGCCGATCGAGGTCGTTTCAATAATAAGGTATTTTACTCCTGCTTTTTTTGCTTTTCTGATGTATGACTGTATGGCAAAAGAATCAGGGGTCGTAACATGGAAACCGATGTCATATGTTTTCCCGTTAATAATGGCTCCTACCGTTGATATGAGGGCGGTCTTCAGGCCGGCAGAGCTCAAAACATGATAGATCATGGACGAGGTGGTCGTTTTTCCGTCTGTTCCGGTGACACCGATAATAGTCAATCCTCTTGACGGCACGCCAAAGATTGCATTTGCAATTATGGATTGAAAAAGGTGATAAATATTTTTGATATCCTGCCACATAATAATATTAAAAATCAAAAATCAAAGATCAAAAACAGGTTCAAAATTATAAGATATATGATCTTTGCATTAAGATTTTTTTTATTTCAGCTGGTTCCTTAACAAATCAAGAAATTTTGTATAGTTTGAAAAATATAAATACCCGTTAAAAATAATGGTAAGGCCGAGAGCAGTAAATGCCGCAAGATCGTGTGTTCTTCCAGTCATTGTATTACAAAGTATAGCAAAAATGATAAATAATAAAAACACGTAGGAGTTTGACAAGAGCCTTATAGTTTCAATAGAATAGGCTGAATAATCTATGCATGAACTTATATCAGGTTTCCGGCCGGAAAAAACTGTCCTCAAACTAGATCGTGAGATCAAAATTCTTAACTCTTCAGAATACCAAACAGATAAGAACCTCACGGCTTTGATAAAAAAATTGTATACAGCCCCTGTTGAATGGGGCATGTTGGCAAAATCATTTTCA
>JAHIGH010000184.1 GCA_018900295.1 Patescibacteria group bacterium
AAGTTCGAAGATAATACCATTGAGCTTACAATCGTTGATAACGCTTCCGGAGACGAATCGGTGGAAGTTTTAAACAAAACAATTCATCAGGAAAAATATAAAAATGTTCACGTATCTGCCAACTCAGAGAACGCGGGATTCAGCAAAGGCTCATTGGTTACCATAATCTCAGGCACAAAAGCATCGGAAGTGATTGCTGTTTTAAAAAAGATACCCATAGGCATAAGAGAAAAAGTGCTGGAAGTAACCCTTGATATGTCAAACGCAATGGGTACAACAACTAGTCAGTGAAGCTGTCTAAGAAATCAGAATTTTCCTTCGAAAAAAAGCGATCAAAGAAGAAAGCAGAGCTATCCTTCGTGCACGGAAGAATAAGAAAAAGAAAGCTTATCGGCCTCCAATCTATGAAAATGAGGATACGAAAAAACAACTTCTTGCCCGCAGCCGTTATCTTTTATTCAGGGAGTTTCCACAACTTAAACACGCGTATAATATTTCGATGGTGTTTCGTTCATGGTATGAAAACAGCACTAATAAACAGCAAGCAAAAGAGAGATTGCAACAATGGTATAAAAAAGTAGAAGAAGAAAATATTGAACCATTTTTAGCTGCAGCTGAATCAATCAAAGCGTATGAGGATACAATCCTAAATTATTTTAACAACAGAAGTACAAATGCTTCAGCCGAATCCTTCAATGCAAAACTGAAAGGATTTAGGACATTGGTAAGAGGGTACGTGACATAAAATTCTTTCTATTTCGGGTAGCGAAATTATACGGTTAGTCCAATAGTATTGCGTATGATCCTATATAACTTGTTGCAATGTTAGTTAAAAAAGATTACTATTATATCAATGAAACTCATCAAAACAAAGTTCCAAAAATACAAATCTATTAACAAAAATATAGCGGACATTTATAATAACGTGCTCTTAAATAATAAGTAATTATTTTATATACTTCAAAGTATAATACTTGACAGTATATAACTATTTTAGTAATATATATCTTATGGAAAACACAGAGGAAGCCTATTCTTTTATTAACCGTACCAGGGAATTAGAACTTTTAAATAAGCTCTATAAAGACACAGAGAAAGAGGGACAGTTTATTGTACTGTACGGGAAGCGCAGAGTGGGGAAGACTGAACTAATAAAGCACTTTTCCCGAAATAAACCACATTTTTACTATCTTGCCTCGCGGGTTGCCGCAAGGGATCAATTAAATACACTTTCCAGCGTGCTCGCAGACTATCTGGATGAGCCGTTTCTGAAAAATAGCCCATTTGTTAATTGGCGTGATTTATTTACGTTTCTTGGAAAAAAAATGCAAACCAATAAAACCCCGCAGGTTTTAGTGTTTGATGAATTTCCTTATCTTGTGGAAGGAGACGCGGGGATGTCCTCCTATTTTCAGTATGGATGGGATGAGTGCCTGAAACAAACAAAGACACTTCTCATCCTCTCTGGATCGAGTATTTCTATGATGCGTAAACACGCGCTCGCCTATAGCGCCCCTTTGTATGGAAGAAGAACATCACAGTGGTTTCTTGAAGCATTTAGTTTCCAAGAAGCAAAGCAATTCTATGCCAGTACTGATTTTGAAAAAACATTTTCCTTTTATGCAATAGCCGGAGGTGTACCTGGGTATCTAAAGCAGTTTAACTCGCAAAATTCACTGTGGGAGAATATTCAAGATAAAATATTACGAAAAGGGACACTTATGAATTCTGATCCGGAATTGATTATAGCAGAGGAATTACAGGAACCACAACACTATTTGACTATTCTCAAAGCAATAGGATCCGGACGAACAAAATTTGGAGAAATTATCAGTGTTAGTAATTTAGCCTCGAATATTGTTGCAAAATATCTTGGTGTTCTTATGCAGCTGAAATGGGTGAGGCGCGACGTGCCCGTCACCGAAGACCCGCTCAATAGCAAAAAAGGGAGCTATGTGCTTGCGGATTCGTATTTCCGGTTCTATTACTCATTTATTTTCCCAAATCTCACTGCGCTTGAGAGTATGCAATCCGACCTTTTTCTCAAAAACATTCAAGATAGGTTCCCGTATTTTGTCTCAAAGATTTACGAGGATACGACCGCGGAATTTATACAAACAGCCATACGAGAGAAAAAGCTTCCTGCGTTCTATGAGCTCGGCCGTTGGTGGGATAAGAATACGGAAATTGATTTAGTGGGACTGAATAAATACGACAATGCAATACTTTTTGTTGAGACAAAATGGAATACCCAACCAATAGACGTTGATGTATTAGATAATCTGCAAAAAAAATCACAAACAGTTAAGTGGGGGAGTAAAGGAAGAAAAGAATATTTTGCTTTGGTGGCAAAAGGCGGATTTACAGATAGGCTTTTGGAGCAAGCTAAAAAAGAGGAGATAGTATTAATTTATCAAGATAAAATAAAGGAATAATTTCCTTTTATAACAAAATATAAATTAGTAAAAGCACAAAATGAAACTATACCCCCTCTGCCACTCTTGGTTATCTTTTTTGTCAGTACGGCGTTTGTCTTCATAAAATCAACGCCGACATCCTGCCTTTTTTTTAAACACTGCTAATTCTGTTGTCATTTTTCCAAGTAATTCATACGTACCTTGCAGTTCGCGTTTCAGACGCAAAACTTCCGTATTATTTTGTTGTCCTTGAGCTGTTTTATTAAGCCAAGAGTAAATAGTGACATCTGAGATTCCTGCGTCTTTTGCAGCTTGGGCAACAGAGACTTCTTCGTTTTTTATCCGGTGAAGTACTTGTTCTTTTATTTCTTTTGATATGACATGAAATGTACCCATAGACGTTTTCACCTCCAATCTTATAGTCGTATAAAACCTTTTGACTACTTGTCTAGTTTACAGGGTACCTGTCATTTATAGGTATATAACCTTCTCCTTAAGCGAAGCTTCTAAATTTGGTATAATCCATATATGATTTTATCTATCGTTACCTTAAATTACAAAAAGGTTGATTTAACAATTAGTTGCGTGAAATCCTTATATGCTCAATTTAGCGAAAAGTTCGAAGATAATACCATTGAGCTTACAATCGTTGATAACGCTTCCGGAGACGAATCGGTGGAAGTTTTAAAC
>JAHIGH010000185.1 GCA_018900295.1 Patescibacteria group bacterium
CCAATTAAGCTGCCTGATATTCAGAATATTACAGTTTCAGGACGAATTGCCTCCGGCGCATCGACTTTGGCTATCCACCTGTCCCAGGTTCTTGGCTGGGAATTCCTCAATGGCGGAGAGATTTTCAGGCAATTTACAACAGAAAAGAAATTAGACATCATCCTTACAAATACGCGCCCGGACAAATTCGATCTTGAATATGAGGAAAAAATAAAAAAACTCCTCAAAGAAAAATCATACCAAATAATTCAAAGTCATCTCGCCGGATTTAATGCGCAAGGCATTGAGGGCATTTTCAAAATATTAGTTGTCTGCGAAGATGATCTAGGAGAAGATAAGAGAGATATCCGTATCGATCGCTTGGTAAATAGAGACGGAAAGAAAGTTGAAGATGCCAAGCTCGAAATAGTAGAACGCGAACGCCAAAATCTTGAAAAATGGAGAAGATTATACGCCGGCAATGATAAGGATTGGGTGTACTGGGACAAAAAATATTATGATCTTGTTGTCAATACATATTCGCTCAATGCGCAGGAGAGCACACAAACAGTCTTAGACGCCATCGGTTACAAGTCACTCATTAAAAAATGAAAAAAAACTTAATTAGCGTATTTTTTTTATTTTCTTTATTTATTTATCCCTCTTCCGCTGTCGCGGCTCCCGTTCCTGCGATTGATTATCAACTTCCATATCCCGGAATTTTACCCGACAACTCAATCTACCCGCTAAAAGTAATCCGTGACAAAATTGCCGGGTTTTTTATTAAAAACCCGCTAAAAAAAGCAGAATTTAACCTATTAAAGGCAGACGTGCGCATGTCCGCCGCAATTTCTCTTACAGAACAAAAAAAGAGCGTTTCTCTTGCCATGACAACCATATCCAACGCGCAAGATTACTTCAGTGAGGCTCTAAGAAAAACCGGTGAAGCAAAAGCCCAAGGAATAGATATTCGTGACTTCGTGAAAAGACTTGTCACTGCCAACCAAAAACATCAGGAAATAGTAGGGGAAATCGAAAAAAAAATAGACAAAAAAGATAAAAAGAAATTCGAATTAGTGAAAAAAAGAATACTAACCCTCAGCCATGAAGTAAAGAAAATAAGATGACTTAGGCAACAAAAACATTGATTTTTCACCTCAAAAAGCCTATAATATAAGTATATTCTGACAAAATAACAACAAAAAGTAGACCAAAATCTGCGCATTTTTTTGATAATATTTGATATAGATTTTCACAGTTGACACTACGTATAGGGTAGTCTATGCTACTTAGAGCACTAGATACAAACTTTTTAGTTTTGAGATTTGCGATTTGAGTTTTGAGATTTTTTACTATGCATTGTCCGTATTGCGGAAACAAAGGATCGGAAGTAGTTGAAACCAGAGACAGCGAGGACATGGACACAATTAGGCGCAGGAGATCATGTCTTAATTGCAACAAACGTTTTACAAGCTATGAGAGAATTGAAAACATACCGTTGACTGTCATCAAAAGGGATCGAAGACGCGAACAGTTCAGCCGTGATAAGTTAAAAATAGGATTACTGAAAGCATGTGAAAAAACAGTAATTCCTGTTTCTCTGATAGAAAAAATAGTAACAGACATCACACGCGAATTAAGAGGATTGGATTCAATTGAAATAGAAAGCAGTCAAATTGGCGAGATGGTAGCAACCAAGCTAAAGCAGATCGACAAAGTAGCATATATCCGTTTTGCGAGCGTATTCAGGCGCTTTGTCGATGTAGAAGATTTTGAAAAAGAAGTAAAAAAATTGATAAGAACCAAACACAACTATGAAGCTTGAAGGAATAAGAAACAAAGTATTTTTAGACAGATATTCATTGAAGAATGATAAAGGTGATCCTCTTGAGCAAACACCTGAGGAAATGTGGCGCCGGGTTGCCAGGGGAATTGCGGGCGTTGAGAAAAAAACAAAAAGAAAAGAATGGGAAGAAAATTTTTACACCCTCATGGAAGACTTCAAATTTCTTCCCGGTGGACGTATCTTAGCGGGAGCAGGTACTGGCTTTGATGTCACGTACTTCAA
>JAHIGH010000186.1 GCA_018900295.1 Patescibacteria group bacterium
GAATGAGAATATCCCCGGTCGCAAGAACCACACCGCGATTGACATTTTTGGAAAATCCCGCTTCTTTTATATCATTATTTGAAACTGTCTTTCCGGTTATATTCTTTTGCGTGATATTTGCAATAAAGTCCTTGATAACTTCTCCTGAATTATCGATTGATGGATCATCGGGAATAATTATTTCTATATTCCCCTTTTTGTATTCCTTTACTGATTTTAAAACTAATGGTAAATTTTTCTTCAGTAAGTCTTCGCCGTTATAATTTGGAATGATTATACTTAGGTTCATACTGGAAAAATATAAATTATATTACGTAAAAATATGTCATTCCCCTGTACAGGGGAATCCAGAAGTAAAAATAATTATTTCCTTATTAAGAAAATAGTAAATGCAGAAGGTTATGTTACCTCCTGGATTCCCGCGTTCGCGGGAATGACAATGCCTAAAGTGAGTTAATTATATCTCATTATAATAATGTATTATAGTATATAATTACATGTTCACCTTTAGGAACAATGATTCCTCTAAAATTATAATCAGTTAGATAAATTTTTGTCTCCTGACAGTTATCCTGAGTATTATTGCATATTTTTGCATGCCAGGTCGGATAGAAAGTGTCTGTAAGCACTAAAAATCCTTCTTCCTGATTGTTGGTTTTTACCGTTACTTCATTACTTATATATTTGGTAATTTCCGCTTTGTTATTTTTATTAATAAACTTAGTTTTACTACTATCCCAATTTTCAACTATTGCTATTTTCCTTAAGTCAATATTTTTATCAAAGATCGCGTTTATTGACCGTTGATTATCTGATGAGGGGTAAATTTCCCGAATGAAAAATACCCTCTCAAATGCATTATTATTTTCGTATATTTTGGTCTCGCCCTCTTCAAATACTTTTACTAATTTTGGAGACGAAAGATCAGACAAGCTAAGGATGTATTTAATGCCAAGCAAATCCGCTATCTTTGTGTCGTAATTGTGAGGAGTGATAATCCGGTTGAACCCAAACGGAGGACGGATATCCGGCTTGTTTCTTTCCATTGCGGCAATTAATTCACCGTATCTTCTAAGGTATAACGGGTCATATCCGTCAACATTTTGCAAATGATACATTATAGAAAAATTCGGGGGCAATATTCTCGCATCGGTTGTTATGATCCGTGACAAACCGGAATTTTTTTGAAGGAAAGAAAGGCCGGAGGAAGACGGGAAAAGATATTTACCAGCTGTAAAGGGCGTAAATTTATATGCGAATCGGAATAGGTCAACAATAGTAATTCCAATCATTAACAAAATAAAGATTGTTTGTAAATATTTTATTTTGATAAAAAGAAATAACAAACTTGTGATAGTAATTAAGGAGAAGATTAGTGTAGGAAAATAAAGATTACGTCTTGCTACATTGATATTTTCAGATAATAATTGGGTTGATGGCGATGCAAAAGTGACAAATGCCCAAAGCGAAAGATAGACTAAAAATATAAAAATTAGCGGATAGATTATCTTCCTTTTTTTGGGAGTACGGATAAAATAATCAAACCCTAACGCGGCGAGAATACTTAACGCAAAATCGGTTAGGAACAATAACCTTGTCGGCTGGGCGGTATTTAAAAAAGGTATTTGTAACTTGAAGGGGAGACCGGCGAACCAGGTCGGAAGTGCAAAAAAGAGAGAAAGAAAAAAGATACTGCCAAAAAAAAGCGTTTTCTTGTCAGATCTAAAGAATAAGGCAAAGAGAGCCATGATTAACGGGAAAATTCCGATATAGCCAATAAATTCTCCATAATTCCATACTCCCCAGTAATTGAGGGTTGCCGGATTGCCAAAGAAATCAGGCGCTAAAAATTGGACAAGATGTTGAGCAGGGAGAAACCAGCCTTCTTTGTGCCAATCAAGTTGATCTATACTCCGGGCGCTCTGCAGAAGCAATTGAAGAGTTGGGAACCACTGGATGGAAGCAAGAAGCAGAAAACAGAAAACAAAAAACAGAAATGTTATTAAAATTTTCTTTTGCCTGCCAAACTGAATCCACCTGGCAATAAAATAAGCTCCCGAAACTAAAAATAAATAGAAGAATGTCTGTAAATGCCCGGCGAAAAATGAAGAAGTTAGAGAAAAAATAAAAATTAACGGCCAGATCAACCTGTCATTGCGAGCGACCCAGCTAAGCAGGGGAAGCGCGGCAATCCCTGCCTCGCCGGCAGGCAGGCCGTTGTTGATAGAGATTGCTTCGTCGTCCACTATCGTGGTACTCCTCGCAATGACAGAATTCTTCGGCTTTTCAAATAACTTATTACTACTTAATAATATTTTGTCTATTGACAATAAAATCAGAGGAAGCCAAAGGGTTACATGTCCAATAGTCCCCCATTCTAACCAGGCTACTGAGAATCCGCAAAATGCATAAATAAATGCACCAAAGAAACTTGAATATCTTGTGAGCAGTATATTTTTTAAATATAAATACATGAATATTCCTGCTAATAACGGTTGGAGAAGGATCATTACGCTCCACCAGGTATTAAAATCGGGTAAAAATAGGATTACGTTTAACGGATACAATGGGGCTGATTGCAGGTTGGCAAGAAGCGGAGTACCCGCCATGTTGTAAGGATTCCAAAGCGGAAGCGTAAGAGATTTCTCTGTAAAAACAGCCAAAAACCGCCAGGGATATTGCTCGCGGACAGGATCTGTAATCAGGCTATTTTTGAAAGGTATTCCCCTTGGATATTCCTTCGCGTAAAGATCCCTAAATGGATGATAGAGTCCTATTATCGTATCTGCCGGAATCGGCAATTTTCCCTGAAGAAAAAAGGGGTAGAAAAAGAATAGAATGACAGCGCTCATCAAAGGTATAGGTAAAAATTTGGTTGATTTCATATAAATAATCTGAGTTCAGAGAATATCTGATTTTCAGGATCAGTGACATGAGATTCCTCGACTCCTTTCAGTCGCTCGGAATGACAAAATTGTATAATATAAATCATATAATTTTCTGTAATTCTTTACAGAATTTTTCGGTAGTGAACTCAAGACTCTTTTTTTGCGCGAGATTTGCCATTTGATCACTTAGGCTTTCGTCGATCATAAGTTTTTTTGTTTTTTGAATTAATTCTTCTTCTGTCTCCCAAAGAAAACCATTGATATTATCATCAATTATTTCCGGCTGGCCTCCTTTTTCGATAACAACGGGAACGATTTTATGGGCCATTGCCTCGACTGTCGTTATTCCGAAGTGCTCTGCTCTTTCGGGATTTTTTTCTAAATTCTCCTGATAACCAGCCGCGTGCCAGTAAATTTTTGCCTGGTTATATAACTTCTCCAACTCATCGAACCCGCAGTTTTTGATTATTTTTATTGGTTGATCTTTTATCATGTCTTCAAGTTGACTCAGGTATTTTTCATTTTCTTTCAAGAAACTTACCGCGGCAATAAATTGCCAATTTCTTAATCCACCTTTTACCATTTGCCTGAATGCGTTTATCATAACTTCAATTTTTTTTATACTATTACTATCTGACAATGGGCTATATCTTCCTACTGTTAAAATAATATTCTTCTTACCTGCCTTTTTTTGGGACGAAAACTTTTCGATATCACCAATATTCACGCAAGGTGGATAAAGAATTTTACTATTTGTCCGGAATTTTTTGTCAATAAATTTTCTTGTAAACTCAGAATTGCAAATAATCGAATTTATTTTCATAAGTTTTATCCGGGATATCAGATCACCTGCTCTCACCCATTCCACAGGGAACTGAAAATGAAGAATTGTTCTTTTGGCAAGGGTTACCGGTATGCTTCCGTCACTTAGAATAAACAAAAGATCATATGCTCTTGTTTCAAATAAACGGTTAAGAAATGGCATTTTTGGAGAAAAAATATTGGGCATTACTGTTGTTTTTGATAAGTCTATACGAAGTTTTTTGTAAGCCTTTTCAATAATACGGGGATCGTCCCAAAAAATTGTTACCTCATTTTCCGCAGATAGGCAAGATGCCGCGGTTAACATATATTTCTCTCCACCGCTTAAGGTATCCAAATACGGATCGTATATGCCGATTCTCATAAATTATAGTACTACCATTTTATCAATTTTATTTGTTCTTGCATACTCATGATGCTTCATGCTATTATTTGTAGGTTATGGATGCATATACTGGACTGCAATGGTATTATTATCCTTTGTTCGCATGGTCGATCATGTGGACCGGAATTGTGCTGTGGCGAAGCGCCAGGCTTCATCAAAGAAATTGGTTTGTCGTCTTTTTGATAGTGCATACAAGCGGAATACTGGAACTTATTTATCTTTTTTACTTCGCAAAGAAAAAATTGACGATAGCTGAGATCAAGACCTGGTTTCGAAATATGTTCCTCGTAAAATCAAGGTAAGACAGTAAATTTTCTTAGGTTTAATAGCTTTCGATTTTTATTTTAGCTACTTCTTCAATTTTATCTGAAATTTTCTTTTTATAATTTTTTCCAACTTCATCAAAAATATTCAATACTTCAATAAAAGAATTTTTTCCACCCAATAAATCCCAATACTCCGATCCTATTAAAAAATCATTGGGATGATCCATCATATTTTGCATTGTGAATCTTGAATATGGTTGAGGATGATATGGATTATAAGGAAATACTAAAAATACCCTAATCGGCTTTCTCTTTCTAGCAATCCATTCTAATAGTTTTACTTTTGATTCCTTAAATACATCTATGTTTGGTTTTACGGTTTTTATCTCAAAATAATATTCTTCATTATCTCTTTTCATATAAAAATCTGCTATGTTACCATCTTTTTGAAATTTTCCATCTATAGAAGAAGCATTTAATACCTCCTTCATCTCTTTGTAAATATTTGACTTTACTTGAGGGTTATTTCTTAATTCTCTAACTATATTGGCAATAACTGATTTTTGGTCTTTAGAAAGAACACTACCAACACCATACTTAGTAAAACATTCCTCTGAATTTTCACTAGCAATTATTTTTGATACATCCTCGTAAATGGACATCCCTAAGCTAGTAGCAAGAGAATGAATGAAGGAATAAGCTGCAACTTTTTTACTATCTTGCATGAGTCTACTTAGAAAAGGCATGGAGGTGCTTTCTCTCAGATATTTTTTTAATTTATTATCGATTTTTGTTTCTAGCAAGTTAATTATTTTCTGCTTTTGATTACTTGATAATGCCATATTATTTTAGATGAAAAATAATTTCCGAATAAGGAGACTTGTCTCTTTCAGTTCTATTTAATACCGGTCTTTTAAATTTATTTACTATTTTCAGCCCTGATTGCTCTGCTATAGCAGGATACAGATTATATTTATCATTTGCAACTATAAAAATATTAAAGCCTGGGGCTAAATATTTCTTACAGTTTATTAATACATCGCTAATTCCTTTAATGTATGATTTTCTTGCATCTATTCCTTGCCCTTTATATAAAGGTCCTATTTCTAATTCATCTTTTCTATTAAATCCCATTAAATCGTATGAGTATGCGTGCTGTTCGTGATAATCAATTTGGCCAACATATGGAGGTGAAGTAAATATACCGCTTATTTTTTGTTTTTGGAGGAGTTCATAAAATTTTTTGTTTCTTTCTTTTATCTTTTCAAATATACTTACTGTTCGTGAATCATCTGATTGTAAATGCCAAAAAGCATCTGTTTTGAGTTTGGTAAAATCTTTTAATCTAAACAATGAATCATTTGCGTATTTATTAAACATTCCTTTTATAGAAAATATAGGCTTACAAATTTTTTTATGCTTAAAGCAATAGTAGGTTGTTGTCTGTGACGATTTAAGGGTAGCGAGATCTGAGTGCGTGGTAGCTCGACAAGAACGGATAGCTCTGCTTAATATAATAGCAAGTATTCTTTTATTTTTTGTATCCTTAATGTTTTTAATTAACCCAAAAGCATAATCTATTTCTTTTCTGATATTAGTAATATACCATTTATCTAAAAATGTTTTTTGCATATTTTGTATTAGTCTAATATTATATTTTTGAATTAATTGATTATATATTACTAAAAATTCTTTATCTTTTTCTCTTCCATATTTATCTTCGTCAATTTCTTTTCGATAAACCTTATATTTGAAATTAGGCGATGGGAAATATTTTGTATTAAATAAATTTAGATCACTATAAAGTTCATTCTCAAAAGATTTTATATTATTCCCTGCTTCAAAGGTTGTAACTGAACTTGTAATTGTACGAATTTCTTTCTCTAAGTTTAAAAAATCATAATCGTGTAGTTTTACTTCGGAAATTAGACAATTAAAGCGAGATATATCAATGCCAATTGAGTGCAATCCTAACTCATTTGCCTGTACCAATGTAGTTCCTGACCCCGCAAAAGGATCTAAAATAATACCTCCTTTATTAAAGTAAGTATGAGTTTTAAATTCATCGACATGATTATCCAAAAAATATTGAACAAGTTGGGGAATAAATTTTCCCTTGTAGGGATGTAGCCTGTGAACATGTTTGGTTGTATCTTTTTCTCTCAGATAATCAAAAGACAATGCCCAATTTAAGTCTTTGCCTAATTTTTCCTTCCAGTGGATTTCTCTATTACCAATAAAAGATAAATAATATTTTTTTAGATCATCTATATCAATATGAATTGATCCATTTGTCTGATGTTTTTTAATTTTTCCATATTGGATTAGATAGGAAATATTTGATGCTGAAATTTCCCTACTTAGATATTGCGATGCCCAATCGCTTGCTTCTTTTATAGTAATTAAATTTGTTTGCATATATTTATTCTAACATAAATAGAATTTATGGTGAATAATAAAACTCTACTCTTGATTCTCCTTTTGGAATAAGTACAGAACGAAGAGTATAGTCAGCGCGAAAAACTTTTGCTTCCAAGCCATTTACCCGCGCTTTCCATTTCGGATAATAATTGTCTGATAAAAACAATAGTCCGGGAGCGTGGGAAGATACCTTGATTATGACCTTTTCGGGAGTATGAGAAACAATAACGGCCTTATCCCCTTTTACTGTGCCGGTTATTTTTAGTCCCGGGTCTTCTTCAAGGATGAGTTCGTTCCTGAAATCAAAATTCTCGCTGTAAAGCCTTTTGATAATTTCTTTATCATTTTTTATAACTTCATAATCATAAAATAATTTAGCCCTGGGCAAGGCCCTTTTATTACTGAGCAACTGAAATTTATCATCCTGATAAAAAACAGAATATTTATATTTACCATATTCATCTTTCGCCCATACAGGGAATGCCCAGTCCTTCCCTGTATCACCTATTACATGAAAAAGAACAGTAACTCCAAGCAGGTCGATAACTCTTTCGCTATACTTTCCACTCTTATCCAATACTGCCAGTGACCTGACAGCCGGTTGATATGTTCCTTTTGAAGCGCTCGTGAGAAATTCGCCATACCTTCGAATATATAAAGGGTCATATCCTTCAATTGAAGGAAGGCGGTAATAAGTATCTATATAAGAACCAAATTTACCATAAACGCGCCCAGAACCTACAGATTTTTGCATCGCGCTTATTACGGGAATATCGGGGAAAACCAATTCTTTCGGATCAAAAGGTACCCATTTTTGGGCAAAACGAAAACTATCTATCATAGTTAATAAAATAAATAAGTATATAACTAAATTTACGTATCTTTTTGTTTTTATTTTTAAACTTAAGGTAATGAGTATTGAGCCAAAGAAAAGTAAACCCGAAGGTAATAATAAATTTCTTGCAGCAATCAATGCTTTGTCTTTGGGTAATGTGATAAATAGGAGCAACCAGATAAATAAAATAACAAAAATCAACGACACGCAACTAAGTATTACTTTTTTTATTTTTTTGTTATCCAATAATTTTTTTAAACTATCGAGACCGTAGGCCGCAAGCACAGTAAATGAAAAGCTAAAAAACACTATGATCCTTGACGGGATGCTGGTTGAAAATACAGGTAATTTCAGGCTTACCAAAAGTGATTGAAGCGGAGTGTCTATTGCCAGGAATATCGCAGCGATACCTGCAAAAAGGAAGAAGCGGATATTTTTGTTTTCTTTTTTTCCAAGCAAGGAGATGATGACAAGAAGGAGCGGGATTATACCAATAAAACTTGCCCATTCTGCATAATTTCCTAACCAATCATTACGCGTTACGGGGTTGCCAAAAAAATCAGGGGCAAAGACGGTTATCAAATTCCGGACAGGTATGGCTCCTTTATTGGAAAATAATTCACTGCGTACAGAATGTTGATAGATCTCAAGGGATGGAATAATCTGAATAAGCGAAATAATTAATCCTCCAATAATAAAGACTAAGACTTTTAAAGCTGTTCTTTTATCATGAGTGCTGAAAAATTTGAAAAGTAAAAAAGCTAAAACATACAAAATAAGATATAAACTTGTTTGGAAATGTCCGGAGAAAAATGAGGCGGCGACACAAAGGGATAAAAGAATTAAGGAAGAAAATTTTGGCCGCTCAAAGCTTTTTTCGATTGCATAAAGAGACAATGGTAAAAAAGTAATTGCCATTGATAGAGTGCCATACGGCATCCAAACAACAATAAAGCCGCAAAACATGAAAGCGATACTACCAAGAAGACTTCCTTCTTTTGATATTTTCAGTTGGCGTAAAAACAGCAGCATAAATAATCCGGCGAGCAGGGGCTGCAAAAGAATAAGAAAACTCCAAGCGTCAATAAATGGAAGAATAAAAAATAACAGATTAAAGGGTGAGAAAACGGCTGTCTGGAAATCGGCAACATGGGGATTGCCTGAAAAGCTGAATGGGTTCCACCAAGGAATTCTACCTTTTTTTAGTTCTTCGATCGTATAATGTTTCCACGGATAAATCTGCGTTACTACATCCGAGATCGCATTATTTTTGACTGGAACCGTATATTGCTCGTAGTCTGCCCATGGGGAAAAGAAATTATTTTGATATATCGCCGGATAGGGCGCATCGCCTTTGAGGAAATATGGGCTACTAAAAATAAACCAGATAAAAAATATGACTATAATCGGCCAGTATTTGAGAATAAATGATTTCATTATGTTAAGGATTAAGTATAATCTTACTATAAAAAGACAAAAATTACCAAGAAGCGGTTATTAAATAATCATGTTAATCAATACTTTCCTTGTCATTTGTCTAAATATAGGAATCTATAATAAGAAAAGGGTGTCGAGTTGTTGTTGGGATTATTAGTAACCACTGGTGCACTTCACAATAGACTTCGCGGAGGCTTGATATTTAAACTAAAATGTCCTATAATATTGAATATGTTCAAGAATCTAATAGCTTCGATAATAATTTTGTTGTTTGTTTCGATTTTACAAATTACAAAAGCGCAAGCCTCAGAAGGAATTGTGGAACTTGGAAACGTAAATGGATCAGCTACGCGTTGCTTTGCAATGTCTACTTTAATTAATAGATCTACTAATTATTTACTTGTAATACAGTGCCAAAATCTTATATACCCGATAGTACCTGTAGGTAAGTTTTATATTTTATGGTCAAATCCTATTAGCAGTGATAAGGACATAAAACCGATACGCATTGGGGATCTGGAATTTGGAAAGGGTAGTTTTAATCTTGAAAATTCATTTTCAAGTCTATTTATCACAAAGGAGCAAACACAATCTCCAGACCAGCCATCAAATGACAAGGTAATGGAGGGTAGGATTAAATCTATATCATTTCTGGAGAAAGAACCAACTCCAACAATGACACCAACCCCAACACTGATACCAACTCCAACAATGATAATGTCGCCAACGATTGAACTAACACAGAAAATAACTCAAATAGCAACACCAGCAGCGCAACCGAAGAGTGGTTGGACCTTTTTAACCATAATGCGGGCTTTAGGTATCTTTGTTGTTATTATTATCTTCATAATTACCAGTATATTCTATATTATAAGTAAAATACGCAAATCATAAAAATTTGAACATCTTTTTTTGCTTAATTATTTTTTACTTTGCGTTATTTTTCTTCTGCTGCATTTCCCAAAGACGGGCGTAGGTGATGAATATACTAAAGGCCTGATATATACTTTCGATTAATCCGGCTGTTCCGGCTTTGTAACCTTTTTGACGGAAATAGGAATCATAAAAGGCTGTAAGCATCACTCTGGGAAAACGCCACCAAGTCATGGCAGGATGATGGGCTTTGAACCGCAATTCTGCTTCGATTTGCGACCAGACAAGTGTTTTATTGACCATGGATGTAAGATCCGTATGTGTATAATGCAGGAGAAAACCACTGAGTTCGCCAATTTTTCCGTCAAATAATGGGGTCTCATGTACTTCTCCGCTCCAACCCTTTAAAGAATATCTCATAAATAATCTTTCAAGCGATTCGATAAATGGCCATTCATGACTTCCTAAATAAAAATTTTTACGGAGGATTTTGTAGGCGTGGTATTCAGATTGAGGGTCATTTATTACTTTCAAAACAGATTCTTTTAATTCCCTTGTCACTCTTTCGTCCGCGTCGATATAAAGAATCCATTTGTTTTTGGCTTTTTTTAACCCGAAATTGCGTTTTTCGGAAAAATTTTTACTTGAGGAATCCGGTGTTTCTACACGGGCGCTCAAACGCGTAGCTAAGTCTACTGTGCGGTCGGAAGAAGCATCGTCAATAACAATTATTTCATCGCAGAATGAAACCGACTCGATACAGTCGGCAATAAGGTTTTCTGAATTTTTGGTTAGAATGATTGCTGAAAGTTTGTGCATGTTTTCACGTCCACCTTGAAGGAGTCATGGCTTCCACTTCGTTTCAGCCTGCCACCTTCCAGGAGGACTTGTGTTCGAAATACGTTCCTTTCCCGAATTTTCTTAGATAGAAATCTTTAACTGCTTGCTTTTGCATGAGTCGTCCATTTAATAATAAACGCAGGCTTTGTCTAATTAATGCTATTTTGGATCTCAAAGGCGCGTAAGTAAATCCAAAAAGCAATTGGTTCCGTGTCAAAAAATAATCATGTAATTTATTTCCCGGGCCGCCTGATGACGCGGCGTTAACATGGATGAGGCACGCCCGCGGAACATAATAGATACTGAAGCCGGCTTTTTTAATCCGCTGTGATAAATCTGCATCTTCATAATAAAGAAAATATCTTTCATCAAATAATCCTATTTTTTCAAGAACTTCACTTTTGAAGAGCATACAACAACCTGTCGCGAAGTCTATTGGCTCGGTTTTGTCGTACTGGCCACGATCTACCTCGTCAACTCCGCGATGAACACTTTTAATATTTTTCCAGTCAGTATATCCACCGGCATACCAGATAACTTTACCTAATTCCTTTTCGCTGTATCTGTCTTTGTAGAATTCGTGTCCTTTGGCAAAATAAATTTTGGGGACGGTAACTCCAATTCTTGCGTTACTTTCAAGAGCCTTTAGAAGATTTTTTAACATATCCGAATAAACTTTGGTATCATTATTTATAATCAAAACATAATCCGCTTTTTGAGCAAGTGCCTCACGTATGCCAATATTATACCCTCCGGCAAAACCTTTATTTTCGTCATTCCTAAGTATCGTTATATTTTCTTTTTCTTCCTGATGATCAAGCTGAAATTTTATCTCAGAACCATTGTCTACGACGATGATTTGCAAATTAAAATTATTTTTTTCGATCCTTTGCAATGAAGCGAGAAGATTTTTTGTGTCTTTTTCAGTGTTATAATTTACCGTAACAATAGCTACTTTTTTCATATTTGCTGTTTTCTTTTTTTATTGAATAATATTCTTATATCATTTTCCACTTCTTTTTTCGCAAGCACATACATCAAGGCCAAGTAAATTAATGCCCCAATTATTATAACAATAATGAGACTTAAAAGACTGCCAATGAAAATTTTGTTAACTGTAAATATCAGATATACAGATAATATCCCGGTCGCAAGTGCCGGTTTGAAAATGATTTTGAAGAAACTGAAATCAACTATTTTTTTAACGATGCGCATTGTAATGAAAATGATTGGGATTATATTTATGAATGACGCCATCGCGACACCGTTGAATCCAAAGAAGTAAATCAATAAGGGGGTCAAAATCCATGTCATCGCTGTCCAGAGAATCATCATCTTAAGAGTTGTCTTCACTCTGCCTGTCGCATCAAGTACATTGATAAGAATACCTGAAAATGACGAAACAAGCGCATTGAGTAAGAAAAAAATTAAGCTTGGTATCGCCAGCTCCCATTTTCCTTGCCATTTAGGAAAATACTGTATAAGAGGATTGGCAACGAACATCAGCGTAAACAGCGTTGGGAACATAATAAAGCTAATAAAGAAAAGGGATTTTTCAATTGCCAGGCGTAGATGATCTTTGTCATGCTGTAAACGGGAGAGGGCGGAAAAACTGACTTTTGTGACGCTGTCAACAGTATACCTGTAAGTATAAAAAGCCAGGCGCTGTGCAAA
>JAHIGH010000187.1 GCA_018900295.1 Patescibacteria group bacterium
AAAAAAGGCTTACTTGATCGTTTTGAAACCCGCAAAATTGTCTTTACGATTCCTGCCGGCTTGAATAGAATCAGAGACGCGATAATAAAAGCAAATAATTTTGAACTTTTGTGGCTTGAAAACAAAAGAAATTATTATGAAAGAATTTTTCATGAAGATGAATCAAGAATTAAAATGCTTAAAAGCAGAGTGGCATAGTGGTATAATAGTCCATGATTAAAAATACATCCCCATTGGTTAGTCTGGCTCTTAACGTATATAACGAAGAGAAAAATATTGATAAGATTTATAAAGAATGTAAGAGCGTTTTTAAAAAAGCAAAAATTCCTTATGAAATTATATTTATAGAAGGAGGGTCAAGTGATAATTCGTGGAAAATACTTCAGAATTTAGCTAAAAATAATAAAGACGTTAAAGTGATTCAGGCAGAAATGGGTCCCGGTCAGAAAATAAATGCCGGAATTAAGGCAGCAAAAGGAAAATATTTCGGCTATATGTGTTCTGATGGGCAGGATAATCCGAATGTTATTCCTCAATTTATAAAATTATTAGAAGAAAAAAAGGCAGACTTCGTAAAAGGAAGAAGAGTTGAAAGGGATTGTTGGCAAAGAAAGTTTATATCCAGAGTTTACAATAGGCTTGCGGGAATACTTTTTGGATTGAATCTAACCGATATCAACATGCACCCGAAAGTATTCAGAAGAGAGCTTGTTAAAGGAGTAAATCTTATATCCCGTTGTGAAAGCGTGGATTTGGAGATTGTCTTAAGGGCGCACAAAAAAGGATATAAAATAGTTGAGATACCAGTTAGAGAGAGAATGCGAAAAGGAGGAAAATCCAGCGTTAATATCAAAGTAGCATTAAAAATGTTCCTGGATATCCTTTCATACAAATGGGGAAGTAAAAATAAAGCATTAAGAGGTAGTATGAAATAATAGAACTTTTTCATAACTTAGTATTTCTAAAAAACTCTGCATCTACCTTCATACTTTTAGCGCTTTAATATGCTAAATAACTTCAAGGAAAAGCAATAAGGTATTGAAATGCTTAGCATTATTGAGTTAAACTCTACGTATTACGAAAGTAAATCCGAAAGACAGTACAAAATGGATATGAACAAGATCTTAAATAGCAGATTATCTTCTTTTATTAATAAGCATAAGGATCTCCTATTTTTAACTGCAATACTTATATGCATGTCGCTTATTTTATATAGAAATTATGTTTTCGGTGGAAAATTATTCCTGTTTGAGGACTTCGGAAGCGATACGGTACGAGTATCACTTCCGACGTATATTTATTTTTTTGATTGGCTCAGAAATGGCCTGCCGTTATGGTCTGACAAAATGGGAATTGGTACAAGTGTCTTATCGCATAGCGAAATTATTTTTGATCCTTTCACCTATATTCTTTTTATTTTTGGGAAAAACGGAATAGTCTTCATGTTTGTTTATATTGTGGTAATTAAGATAATTTTATCTGGTATATTCTTCTGGATGTTTCTAGGTAAATATAAACTATCCTCATATGCAAAGATCATTGGGGCAATTACTTATGCTTTTGGCGGATATATGATTGTAATGGGACAAAATCATGTCTTCGGAACAATATATGTATATTTACCATTGATTTTATTAGGGTTTGAAATATGGTTGCAGGATAAAAAAACATGGCTATTGATTTTGATGTTAACGCTCACTGCTTTGTATTTCTATTATTTCTTTTATATGACTGCTATTTTCCTTGGTATTTATGCTATTTTTAGATATTTTACGATATATGATTTTGGATTCAAACAATTTTGCATATACATCTCTTCTTTAGCATGGTATGGTTTGTTATCTATGGGCTTAAGTGCTTTTTTTTGGATACCATCATTGGCCTTAACACTCAATAATTTAAGAATTGGATCGTCCGTACCCGCATTTGGCCATATGATTCTTCCTGATCTAAAAATAGTTGTAACCTCATTAGCGCGTCTTTTTGGATATGATATATTAGGAGGCCCAATGAGTTACCTGGGCTATTATAATGATTATTTCCAGCTGGCATTATTTTCTGGAATTTTAACGATTGTTTTAATACCTCAAATATTTAATGAGGAAAAAAAGAGAAAAAAGTTTATATATGGTGTTTTTTTACTGGTTTTACTAGCCCTGCTGTTCATACCTTTTTTCCCATACATGTTTAACGGCTTTTCTGACTTCACTTATCGCTGGACATATATTTTACATTTTTCTCTTGCTTTATTTTTGGCAATTGCTATTCATAACGTTGATATCAAAAAGAAGTTTAGCTATAAGATACTCTATGTGACGATGGGATTATTCCTGGCAATCTTTGCTGTTGTATTATTATATATTCAAGCTAACGGAGATGAGCCATCATTATTAAGAGCTATAAACATATTTTTTGAAGATTACATCTTTATAACCATTTATGCATTGTTAATGATATTGCTTTTTAGAACAAGATATAAAACTGTTATTAAAATAATAGTTTTAGCCTTAGTCTGCTTTGAGCTTGTATGGTTTCCCCGGCATTTCATAAGTGACCGGCTAACCACAGATCCCGATTCCGTAAAAAAGCAACTTGGTTATTTTGATAGCACCAATAAAGTTGTAAATTACCTAAATGGGATTGATAGCGATATTTATAGAATAGATAAATCATATGATTCGGTAGTATCTGAGTACGGTAGGACACCATCTGATAATGAGGCTATGGCGCAGGGATATAGAGGTCTTAAGAGTTATAATTCAAATAATCAACCTAACTACATACATTTTCTTCAGTACGCAGGTATATTTGTAAAGTATCCGAGTTATGTCCCTCCGAAAGGTGCAGCGCCTCAAGATCTTGGAAATCAGCAGCTTAACTATATAAACGGAGTTGGAGATAGATTTTTACTCAAAACATTTTTAGGAGTTAAATACTATTTGGTAAAAAATAATGTTGAAGTACCTGATTATTATGAACACGTAAGGAAGATTGATGATATTACCGTTTATAAGAATAATAATTATTTACCGTTAGGTTTTACTTTTGATAGTTATATTACAAATGATGAATTTACGAGACTCGACAATTCAGGAAAAGACATTGCTTTGTTATCATTTGTAGTGATAGATAATCCAAATGATTTATCTGGCAAAATTAGTAAAAATAATACAGCAATATTAAATGACATTAAGGCTAGAACTGATGTTAGGAAAATAATAAATGAAAAAAGGAGTAATTCCTTGCAAATAATTTCCTATAAAGATGATAATATCGTTGGTAAAATAAATGTTTCAGGAAATAGAATACTCGTATTAACCATACCTTATGACAATGGGTGGACAGTCTATGTGGACAGAAATAAAACCCCCCTCTTTAAAGTCGATAATGGTTTAATAGGTGTCAAATTGAGTCCAGGTCAGCATATTATCGAATTAAAATATTTTCCTCCAATGATGATGTTTGGAATTTTTATCAGTATTATAACCTTGTTCTTATATACTTTATTTATGAGATTTAATAAAAATGTTTCAAAAGAAATATCACAAATCAATAAGCAATTAAACTTATTTTATAATAAAAACCTCAGCAAAGCATTTAATAAATTAACAAAAAGAATTGTGAATTTATTAAAACATATAATTCAATCCCAATTAAATTTTAAGAAGCTTATTTTTTACGTAACTATGCTTTTTGGTATTTTACTATTTTTTCTAAATGGTTTGATCACAAGAGGCCAGAGTTTTTATAACCTTTTTAGTCCTAGTATCGGCAATTATTTTAT
Source organism: Patescibacteria group bacterium (assembly GCA_018900295.1). Lineage (GTDB taxonomy): Bacteria > Patescibacteriota > Microgenomatia > Levybacterales > UBA12049 > JAHIGH01. Next base: position 3,785 of record JAHIGH010000187.1, read on the forward strand.
GGATTTTTTTCATCCCTTGTCCGAGTTATTTGATGGGCCTTACGCACATGGCTCTATCTATCCACCCTTACCACTTATGCTATTTAAGTTAATGCTTAGGTTTATACCATATGACGTTGCAGCACAAGGAGGTTTTGCGATTAGAGCTACTCAGGCAGGGCAGATTGTATTTTTACTATATATGCTCTTGACCCTAGCGATCTTACTTTTTCTTTTTATAGAAATAAAGAAAGGATCACGAATAGAAAAATATATCTTTTCTTTTATAATTTTGTTTTCCGCACCGTTTCTTTTCCAGTTTGAGCGTGGAAATATCATTTTTGTGGCGTTACTGTTCTTGATGGTATTCGTTTTCTTTAAGAATCATAAAAATCCTATTGTTAGAGAAATTGCACTTGTTTCCCTCTCGCTCTCTGTAGGAATTAAGATATATCCAGTTATTTTTGGATTATTGTTGATTAAAGAAAAGCGGTTTAAGGAAGCCCTTAGAGCATCTGTTTACTGCGCAGCGTTATTTTTTCTACCTTTTTTTGCCGTTGGAGGAATAACTCAAATACCACAATTATTTAAAAACTTTTTTTCTACATCGAATGATGCTATAGGTTGGGGAGTAGGGTATTCAGTAAATATACAAAGCATAATAAGAATTATTTTCGGCTACATCGGAGTTTTTAGTAAAGAACCTATTTATATAGGCAACATTATCTCTATTGCTATATTAATGTTGGGAATTATTGCAACATTTTTTTTGCGCTCAAAATGGAAAACCGTAGCACTACTTTCTCTTCTCATGGTTATGATACCGCCAATAAGCTATGAGTATACGTTAATATACATGGTTATCCCTTTAATCTTGTTCTTGGATAGGAAAGAAAAAGAAAAACTGATAGGTTATGTCTATTTAGCGTGTTTTATTTTAATCTTTATTCCTATTACGCTTGGCCCGATAGAAGTTCTAAATAATGGATTTGGACGAAATATACGTCTACTAACTTATGGCGTATTAATTCAGAATATTTCTTTATCAATAATGATAATTTTATTGCTAATTGAAGGATTAAGAAGAGATACGTCCAGCCATAAATGATTATTGCTGGCTTTAAATAAAATAGGACAGCGTTATTAATCATAATAACATTAACAATCGTTATGGTATTTTGGTAATTTAAATTTAAATGATGTAGAATTAATAACATGACTGTTTTTGATCAATACGCGGAAAATTATGACGAAGGACATGTGAAAGCCGTCGCAATGTCCGGCTTCACGCCTGATTATTTCCATGAATACAAACTCAGGGAAATGGTTGAATATTTAAAGAAAGAAGGACTCGCTGAAAAGAAGCTAAAATTACTGGATTTTGGTTGCGGGACGGGAAGCAGCGCTAAATATATCAGAAAATACCTGCCAAATATAAACATATATGGAACAGACGTGTCGGCGGAGTCTGTTAAGGTTGCAAAGAAAAATAATAAAAACCTAAAAAACGTTACTTTTGCCCCCTTTGATGGAATCAACATCCCTTTTAAGGAGAAGTTTGACATTATTTTTGTTGCCAATGTCTTTCATCATATTCGGCGCGATAAGCATGATAAGGTTATAAAAAATATATTTAAGAGACTGGCGGATAATGGCCGTTTATTTATTTTTGAACACAACCCCTTGAACCCGCTGACGATATGGATATATCTAAGAAATGATTACCGCTTTGATAAAGATTCAAATCTGCTTAATCCTTTCTACGCGGGGAAGATGCTTCGTAAAGCCGGTTTCATGCAAAATAAGATTCGATATACGATATTTATTCCACGGTTTCTCTCATTTTTACTTC
>JAHIGH010000267.1 GCA_018900295.1 Patescibacteria group bacterium
AAGAAGAAAATGAATATAAAAAAATTGAGAAGATAATTAAAAAATCTTTTAATAGTGCTCAAGAATATATTAAAAATACAAAAAAACCCACAAAATTAGATAAACTTATCTTAGCTCATTAAATATTTTCCTATTTTTTCAGCCACCACACAGGTACTGAATAGCGTTGACACATAGGGATATTTTTAGGCTTAATGGAACTAACGTGTTGTTTTTTTAGTCCTCTTTCGTTTTCTTCTGGGATAATTTTTCTTGATTGTAAAAGTAAACAAACCACTTAAGAAAATCTTTCCATCTCTCTCTTTTCATTCCCCTATGGGCGAGCCATCGTTTTCCAAGATGTCCAAATTGCGCCTCGATTTCATTGGTTGTTTTAGGCATTAATGGATGATCAAGAAATTTAAAACTTGTTTGCGGTAATTCTTTAAGCGTTGCAACAGCATGACGTACTCCTTTATGGACATACCACCAGTTGTAGTCAATATCATACCGCCTCTCTTTTAAAAATGTATGATAATTTTTTATCCATATCTCTATCTGTTTCTCCCACCACCTCAGAGCTTCTTTTGATTCAATAAGCCAGACATGATCCGCTAAAAGCTTGAGTTTTTTTACCCGTTCATCTCTTGGATACCTGCCAATTGCCGCAATAATACCCCTGTGTAAATGGGCAAGACAGATTTGGTGAGGAATATGAGGATAGACCTTGTTTACTGCCCCGATAATGCCTGTACCACCGTCTGAAACGATACCTGTAAATCTATAGCCCATTTCCCTGACAATCTTAAGATCTCGGCTAATCTTGGATGTTACCTCTCTCCCTGCTATGGCAATATGAAGAATCACAAGGTTTCCTGATTGTCTGTAAACCATGAGAACAAACCACCTGCCAAACCAAAGGCCGTCAATTAAGAGAAATGTTTCTGTAATACTTGATTGGTCAATATGTGGAAGCTCCGGAGGATTTTCTAAAAAATATGCATGAAATTTTTTTTCAAGGTAGCGTACTGAATAACCGGAAAGAGATGAAAGCATTTCGTAGGTATTTCCCCAGAGAATATATTGTTTAAAAAGTATGTATATTTTTTCTTCATTGTTCTGTTTTGTGTGGTAGGTGCGGGTTATATTGCAAAAAATACAACGATAGCGTTTCTTTCCAGATTGCGTTATTCCCCATTCAATCAGAACATTATTACAGGATTGACAAAGCAGGTGTCTTCTTGCCATTGAATAGTATTCAAGTTTATTTTAGCAAGAATTATCAATCAAAACTAGGAATTATACCAACACAAAATGCTATTAAGCCTTTTAGCTCAAGCATTTAAAACCGGATTAATCCCTAAGTGTCAACTCAAGACGGACCGGTTGTGTGTGAGATATTGAGACTATTGGACTATGTGTGGATCTATTTTTTAAGAGATTTATTTTTTTCTAAATGGTCAATAAACTTTTTCAATTCATTAGGTTCACCTGCCTGTATTCCTATTGGCTTTAATAACACTGACATTACAAAATAATTATTGTCTCTAATAGCACGCTTTGCGCTTTTAGACAAGCCCATTGATAAGTTTTTAATTTCTTCTGGAACAAGTATGTTCCTTTCCGAAAGCTCTTGCAGTTCATCTGGTAATTGTGCCAAAGTCAGAGCTTTATCAATCATTCTTTCGTTATATCCAACCGCGTTTTGTTTCACCAGTTCTAGTCGTGCTTGTTCTTCAAGGCGCGATATCATAAGTGCTGACTTTTTTAAAACATCAACAGCCGACATTGGTAGAATTAATTCCGGACCCTTTTTAATCCTTTCACCCATATTAAATATTATTATATCAAATTTTGTAATATTTACAAACTATAGGCTTTCATACTGCAATCACATGCCACACCATAATTGTATCAGGATGCATGAGGATTTTTAGATCAAGCATTAAAACCGGATTTAATCCTTCTCTCTCAATTCAACCCATGCCCGTTAGGTGCTATAGACGTCCACTACTGCATTGTTTTTCCCGCCCTTAACGCGCCTATAACAAAATTTTCACGAGATTCGCCAATGCATACAAACACTCCTATCTCCTTAAATTCTACATCTCCGGTAATGCGTTTTCCTAAATGGTTAGGTTTCTGTTTGTTAGTGGTGATTAATATATATCCCAAACCGGAAATTCCGGATTCGGGTGTAGCCAGGGAATATTCTTTTAAAGGCTCAAACAGTTTATTCCTGTATTCTTCAGTCGCAGCTTCTCCAAGGCTTCCGGACTTTGCTTCGATAGCTATTAAATATTTATATCCATTTTCACTCGTAGCAACCAGAAGATTATCATACTCACAGTATGTAAGACTCGTGCCGTTAATATCTTGAGGATGAGCAGTGGTTTGACCAAACCCCTTATTTTTTCTGAAAACATAATGCTCCGTTGAGAATCCTTCAGGAATTGGATCGATAACAAAATTTTTATTATTGGCTGCCAACCCCTTAACAATTCCATCTATATGCATTTCCAAAAACATACCCGGAAGCTCCTTATCCGAAGCCTTATAACTCTTTTTCTCTGAAAATGATTTTGCCAACATGCCCCATTCAACAGGGGCTGTATAC
>JAHIGH010000272.1 GCA_018900295.1 Patescibacteria group bacterium
AATTTCTATAAATGGTAAGCAAAAATCAGCAAAAGCAACGGGCAATGGTCCGGTGGATGCGGCTTATACTGCGGTCAATAAAATCGTTAAAAAGAAAGTCGGACTGGATGAATATCTGGTACAAGCAATTACAGGGGGAAGCGATGATGTGGGCCGCGTGCATGTTCAATTGCGGTACAAAGGAAATATATATTATGGATTCGGGGCCGATACGGATATAGTGGTGGCGAGTGTGAAGGCGTATCTGGATGGACTAAACAAAATAATATAAAGGATGTCATCCCGACCGAAGCGATAGCGCAGTGGAGGGATCCTGTTACTTTGAGCAGCATTGTGGTATGAGATTCCTCGACTCCACTGCGTTTCGCTCGGAATGACAAAGCATGAAATTAAAAACTTTATTCGAGAAGATTTGGAATAAACATGTTGTGCATCAACAGGAGGGGTATCCTGACGTTTTGTATATTGACGCTCATTTAATTCATGATGTGACAAGTCCGCAGGCATTTGAGGGACTCCGGAAACGGGGAATTCCCGTAGCAAGACCGGATAGAATATGGGCGACTATGGATCACAATGTTCCGACGAGGGATCAGGATAAGCCAATCCGTGATGTAATGTCGCGCAGACAACTAGAGATGCTTGAAAAAAATTGTAAGGAATTTGGTATCCGGCTTTACGACCTTTCGAATCCGTATCATGGTATAGTGCATGTTATCGGACCGGAACTTGGGATAACTTTGCCTGGAATGACGATCGTTTGCGGGGATTCACATACATCTACGCACGGCGCATTCGGGGTTATTGCTTTTGGGATTGGGACAAGCGAGGTGGAGCAAGTTCTGGCGACTCAGACGATTTTGCAATTCAGACCGAAAATCATGAGTATCAGAATTGACGGTAAGCTGGGAAAGGGTGTTACTGCAAAAGATATTATTTTGTATATTATTGCAAAAATATCAACTTCCGGAGCAACAGGCTACTTTGTTGAATATCGCGGAAGTGCGATTGAGAAGTTGTCGATGGAGGCGCGAATGACGATATGTAATATGAGTATTGAGATGGGGGCGAGGGGCGGAATGATAGCACCTGATGAGATAACTTTTGAGTATGTTAAGGGAAGGAGATTCGCGCCGAAGGGTAAGAGCCGGGAGAGCTTTGTAAAATATTGGAGGAGCTTAAAAACAGATGAGGGAGCGGTGTTTGATCGCGAAATCCAAATTGACGCGAAAGATATTGAGCCTATGATAACGTATGGGACGAATCCGGGGATGGGTGTTGGGATAACCGGCAAGGTTCCAGGCGAGAAGGATTTTCAGGGTGAGAACGAGCGGGCGGCATTTCGTCGGGTTTTGGAGTATATGGGTTTGCATGAGGGGCAACAGATGATCGGACAAAAAGTCGATTACGTTTTTTTGGGAAGTTGTACAAACGGAAGAATTGAGGATTATAGAATGGCGGCAAAGATTGTAGCGGGGAAGAAAAAGGCTGAGGATGTTATTGTTTGGGTGGTTCCCGGATCGGCTCAGGTACGGGCGCAACTCCGGAAAGAAGGGTTGGATAGGATTTTTGAGGAGGCTGGTTTTGAGGTGCGGGATTCCGGGTGTTCCGCGTGTCTGGCAATGAATGAGGATAAGATACCGGAGGGGAAATATTGTATTTCAACTTCCAACAGGAATTTTGTGGGGAGACAAGGCCCGAGGGTGAGGACTTTCCTGGCTAGTCCGTATACTGCTGCGGTGGCGGCGATAACCGGAAGAATAGGTGATGTCAGAGATTATTTGTAATGTTGTCATCCCGACCGACGAGGAACGAGGAGTGGAGGGATCTTGTGCAACAGTGTAGCTTAGTGGTATGAGATTCCTCGACTCCACTACGTTTCGCTCGGAATGACAAAAGTGTATGAAAAAAAGAGTAATTAAACATATTAGATCAACGGCAATACCATTAAATATGGAGAATGTTGATACGGATCAGATTGTTCCGGCGAGATTTTTAAAAGTAACGACAAGGGAGGGATTCGGAGAGTATTTATTTTATGACCAGCGGGATTTTATTTTGAATAATTTCGGGTATAAGGGAGAAGAGATATTGATCGCAGGACGGAATTTCGGGTCAGGTTCGAGCCGCGAGCACGCGGCATGGGCGTTGGTAGATTTTGGATTTATTGCAATTATCTCAAGCGCATTTGCCGATATATTTAAAAATAACGCATTGAATAATAGTCTTTTGCCTATACAGGTAAGTGATGAATTTTTACAGCAAATTTTTGAGTTAATAAAAAAGTATCCGGAAACGATTATTCAAGTTGATCTTGAAAGGCAGTTAGTTAGCGTGCCGAGTCATAATCTGGAACACAGGTTTGAGATAAATCAGTATAAGAAAATGTGTTTACTTAGCGGATATGATGATGTTGATTATTTGTTGAGTATGA
>JAHIGH010000188.1 GCA_018900295.1 Patescibacteria group bacterium
ATAATCATGTTGTTGTAAATAATTTGACAACAAAGTAAAAAATTGTTATACTCTTATTTTAAGTATTGTCATTCCCGCGTAGGCGGGAATCCAGGAGGCGTAAATTTTGTTCATAATTTATATAATCATGGAAAGCTATTTTTTATTTGATAATTTTTTTAATAAGTTTGTCGAGAAGAATCTCCTTACTTTTATGTAAAGAGATTCTTCTCAGTATTTAGCGGAGGCTTATTTTTGCATTTTTAATAAGACTTCCATTTGCCCTTGTAATCGCCCCACTTTTTCTCTTAAATCCAATAATTCTTTAAGGATATGTGGTGGTATATCATGTGTCGGATGATGAGGTTTCTTTTTTGGCTCATCATCTTCGTTAATTTTATTGCTATTTTTAAATTCGTCTTGCATATTATTATCACCTCCTCTCGTATTTTTCCAATCCAAATATTTTATTTATTTTTGTTAATATTTTTTGTCCTGCCTTTTCTATCTCTTTTTTACGCAAGACAGTTAATACCAAGATTGGCTCTCTCATTTTACCTTTCATTTCTTCTTCCATTGCTTTTCTCAAAATTTCTACTTCTCTCATATTTTATTTATAAAAAATTGACAATATTAAGGAATAATAAATTAGCATAAGAAGGCTAAAAAGTATACCAAATATTACATATGAACCGAATGTAACCCTATATCCTTCAGGAAAATTTTTAGTTTCTTGAGTTAAAATAATTCCTGCTGATGCTGCTGTAACTAAGCTTGAACTTCCTGCAAATATCCCCGAACCAAGTGCCCATGCGCCAAGATGTGTGGGAAAATGTGAATGGACGATTGGCGATGCAGCAGAAGCCCAGGAAGCAGCTTCGGTTAGGAGTGTTCCAAAATATGAAATTGTGGTAATGGCGAATACGTTATTTTCTCGTAAAAGCAAATCCTGAAAGATTTTACTTATTCCAATATGGGAATTGGTAAGCACTTGGGCAAGCACAAAAATTGACGCTAAGGTTGCGTATGTTTCAATTCCTAAAGCTAATAATCCTTGTGACCTGTGCTCATTATAATCTCCCAGTGTACTGATAATAATAGCCAAGGCGGAAAACGCAAGTTCATATGTTATGAAAAATAATGGCCCAATTATGGCAAGAATTAAGCCTGCTATTCCAAAAAAAATTAAGCGTTTATCCAATGACATATCTTTTCTTGCATTCCTGAATTTTACTAATGCATATACCGTTTTGAACTTATTTATTTTAATAATATTTTCTTTTTTCGTACTTTTTTTAAGCCAGAGGCTGACAATAATAATTAAAATAATTAATGCGCTTATATTTATCGGCATAATTTCAAGAAAAAAATCTTTGTGAACTAATCCCCATTGAGCAGATTCAATTATGTTAGGCGTATCTCCCCATCTCGTACTGAATCCTCCTAAATTAGAAGCAACCAATGCGCCAGCAAGTATAGGTAATCCTTTCAGATCATAGCTTTTACATATTACAAAAATAATAATTGAAGATACCAAAATACTTGTGGTGTTGTGGAATAGTGAGGCCATAATATATACCAGCGTTAGGGAAAACGCAGGGATAAGCAAGGTTAAGCTGAGCGAGGTTTTGATAAAAGTTTTTCCTATCAATTCTCCTATCCACATTCCAATCCAGTCGAAGAGTTTGCTTCTTTGGAGTAAATGCGCTGGTACTGCAACGGCGGTAAAAAGGACAGCAATTCTGGAAAATTCTGAAAATCCTTCGTGTATAGCCTTATTACCATCGGGTGCCCCAGCAAGGATAACTGCTACCAATGCGACAATTGGCATTGCAACTTCCTGCTTCAAAACTCCTTTTGTCATTAAAATAAATCCAAGCAGGATAGTTAAGATTAGCAAAATGGTGTACATATAAAAATTATAATTTAAGGATTTTGGCAGGGTAATTTTTTGTTTGTAATTCTATAAAATGCGAATTGGGTGGAATATGCGGAATAATATGGATAAAAATCTCCTCCAAGCCCATATTGGCTAATTGATAAATAAAGTTTACGATATCTGAGCGAGCATATAGTTGAGTATTTTCTGTGTATCCCTCTATTGCTATCGCACGTATTCTTTTGAAATCTTGGCTTACATCATTTACTGTTATATTCTCAAGGTGTTTATATCTGGCATATTTTAAATGTGGAGGTAGAACTGTGTCGCCTGTAAAAACGAACTCCGATGAAGCGACGGTTAGCAATGAATCGCTCAAATGAGGCGGTAATGGAAGAATCAATAATGCTTCTTTATCAATTAATCGTGAAAAAAGCAATCGCCTTATTTGTAAATTTCTAATTGCTTCATCAACAAGAAGTAACGTAACTGCTGTATGGACATCCGAAATTCCTTCTTTGCGAATTTTTTCTATTAATTCAAGGCTTTCATGAGCGTATTGCGTTATAATTTCCTGCACTTCTTCAAGCGAGATGTGTTGATTTAGCATTTCAGTCAACGATTCGATAACTGTAGAATTGACTCCTGGAATTGTTTTTAATCCGTTATGATGTGGTTTTTCGTGAGGATCATGGGGTTTATGAAACAATTTTTCATTAAGGTTTGAGGTGAGATTGGGAATATGTGAAGATTTAGTAGTAATTGATACAGTATTATTGCTTTCTTTCTCGAAAGAGTTAATAAATACTTGAGCTTCATTAGGTAGAATTTTATATTCTCTTCCAATGAGCGTTGCTTTTAATCTTCCGGATTTGATATATCTCCGCAAACTAATTTTGCTAATTCCTAGTTTTTTGGCTAGATTATCTATGTTTAAGTAATCATTTATCATTTTAATGAGATATTAGGTATTATTACGTTTTGATAGTTGTTGATAGCAATAAAATATAATAGCTATCAATAGCTGATTGTATAGAACAAAATTATATATGTCAAATGTTATTTTACAGATAGTATTTAAAATATTATATAGCTTGCTATTTCAATCTAATTAAGATTTGATATTGTTGTAAATAATTTGACAACAAAGTGATTTGTGTGTATACTTAAAAAAAAGATGTTGCTATGAAAAAGATTTTGGATTATTTAAAGCAATTAGATTTTTCAGAAATAGAAGCAAAGTTGTATTTGACGTTGCTGGAGTCGGGGCAGATGAGTGTGGCGGAGTTGGCTCAGGTTATAAATATAAACCGTACGGCTGCGTATACGCATATTTATTCACTTTTGGATAAGGGTGTCATAGTTGAGGCGATGATAGGTTCTAGGAAGAAGTTTATTG
>JAHIGH010000189.1 GCA_018900295.1 Patescibacteria group bacterium
AATGATCTTTCAGGAAAAAGAGAGACTGAGAATAAAGGTCTCTTTTTGGGAAAAGTTGTTTACGCGCCCGATCTTCCTGAAAATATTGATTCCAAACCTTCACAAGCGACATCTGTTTTGGGAGATCAGACAGGCGACTTTAAGCGAATATATGTTGATCTCACCAATCAGCGCTTGTATGCCTTCGAAGGCAATAATATAGTTATGAATGTGCCTGTATCAACCGGTAAATGGTATCCTACTCCAACCGGTGAATTTCGTATCTGGATATGGCTTCGTTATACCCGTATGGCTGGCGGGCAAGGATCCGGTTACTATAATTTGCCCAATGTGCCATATACTATGTATTTTTTTAATAATGCTATACCCAAAACCCGTGGTTATGCACTTCATGGCGCATACTGGCATGATAATTTTGGACATCCTATGAGTCACGGCTGCGTAAATATGCGCATTACCGACGCCGAAAAACTTTATTACTGGACCAATCCCAACGCCGGTAATGTAAGTTATCCTACAAATTATATCCAAGGAACTTTGATAACAATTTATGGAAAAACTCCTAACGAATAAGACCTTAGTTAATATAGCCTTTGGACTTCGCGGCTGCTAAAGTACCCGGAATATTGCCTCCGTATGAGCGTAATCCAGCTTCCAGTGAGCCATGCCTGGCAAGGAAGTTGGCTGCTGAATAGATTGCGTCTTCGGCATCGTTTATATCCGGTTCGTCTCCATGGGCGCTGACGGCATAAGCTCGGAAAGTACCCGGCATAAATTGCATCGGTCCCTGTGCGCCTGATCCCTGGTAATTATAGATTTCTCCGTTTCTTAAGCCTGTTTCCGTATAATGAATGCCATATAATATCTCCCAGGGTACACCGAATTTTTCTCCCGCGGCCTTATAAACTTCTTCGTAGTTTGATTGAGGGAAGCTTTTCACCGGCGCGTAATAATAAACAGGTTGCGGGTGAAGCTTGGATAATTTTTCCTTGAGTCCTTCTTGCAGTTCTTCGGTTTTTTGCGGTTTGGAAACCCTTAATTTAATAAATAGTCCTTGGGAGAGATCATCAGGATCAGATATTTTTGAATTATCATTCCAAATATTTGTCCAATATTCTTGATCTCTGTAACGCCCTTGCGCAATTATTTTAAGTGTCTCCCCTTTTTTAACAATGTGAATCACAAAATTATTCTCGGGTAAAACCCGGGTAAAGACAAAGGACGAAGAGGCTGTAGGAGTTGATTGGAGGGTGAGGGGGTTAAGAGGGGTTGTTATTAGAATCGCTGATGCCAAAATCGGCATAAGTGCGTATGTCATATTGAAAGGGGATTCTACACAATATAGGATATTTTGTCAAGTATTATAGGCTTTATGAGGCTAGAACTATTAATTTGTGCCGAGGATCAGAGTCGAACTGATATATCATGTTCTTCAGACATGCGCCATGACCACCTAGGCTACCTCGGCATGTTTTATAATCTGCTTGAATTGTAGCAAATTGAATTGTTAATTTCTATACTTATGGTAATTTTTGATGTAGCCGGTGAGGGACTTGAACCCACGACTTCTTCAGTGTAAATGAAGCGCTCTAGCCAACTGAGCTAACCGGCCTTCAAGAGTTTCAGTGCGGACGAGAGGACTTGAACCTCCAAGCCTTTTACGGCACAGCCACCTCAAGGCTGCGTGTCTGCCAATTTCACCACGTCCGCAAATTTTACTACGCAAAATATTCTAAGGTTTATTATACGAAAAAAGTGAATTAAATCAAAGATTGAATTAAAAACAGTTCTTCCAAAATTTATAAAGTTACTTTATGTTGTTCTTCTAATTTATCCGCCAAAAATGTTTTGATAAGAGCTTGATATGGTATATCTCTTTTATTTGCCAATGATTTTAGCTCGTATATAATCCATTCCGGTAAACGAATAGATATAGATTTCGTTGTTGGTTTAAGATTAGGAAATATAACACGCTTTGCTTTCGAAAAGTCAAAGTATTCTGACGTATCGGCTGTTGCCCAAAAATTTCTTTCCTCATCTTCATTTTTAAATTGTGGTATTGGTTTAAGATTTTGACTCATATTCCCTCCTTTCTTTTTTATGCATATCTCTGCATGATATTATTCTTATTTTTTCGTTTCTGATAGTAAAGATAATTGTTATAGCTTTTTTGTGATTTGTTCTTCCCCATAGCATGTATCTAGCTTCTTTTTCAGAAGAATGCTTTCTATCCGAAAGAATAAATTTGGGATCATTAATAAATACTTCTTCTGCCTCCTGGTTTGATATATTATGTTTTTTAAAGTTCTTATCATGGTTACCTTTGTCCCATTCAAAGATAATCGGATCAGGAAGAACATCCATGATATTAGTATATATGTCATATATACGATTGTCAAGATGTATCGCAATTTTATGTCATGATTATTATTTGAGTTTGAAGTGACGAAGGAGTGTTGGTTATGTTTTAGAAATAAGGTCAGGTAATTTGAAAATAATGGTAAGCATATTGGTGCCCAAGGGGAGAGTCGAACTCCCACGCCCTTACGAGCACTGACTCCTGAAGCCAGCGTGTCTGCCATTTCACCACTTGGGCGGTTTGTTGTCTTTTGATTCTATCAAATGCCAGTGGACTTGACAACTTAAAAGGAAATTGTCTAGTATGGAATATAGTACTGATGAAAAGGGTAATTATAGGTATAGCTGTCTTCGCAATAACCCCGGTGGTTTTTGTATTTGTATTGGTTTTGTTACTTTTTACATATCATAAAAATAATCTCAGTAAGGCATTCCTTTTAAGCCGCGTTAATTCTGTGGCTTATGCAGCTTTACCGACGAATCAGGATTTTTTTTCGGCGAGTATAAGTGAATCAGACGGCAGGGTTGA
>JAHIGH010000260.1 GCA_018900295.1 Patescibacteria group bacterium
AGTAGCAAGATGCGGTCTCTTACGCGCAAAACTTGCGCTACGGAGTGCAGGAAGAGCTGTTTTTATGGGGGTTAATAAATAGCTTCAATTTCCTCTTGCAAAACCTGACATGTAGTGTTACAGTATAGGTATAATCTGTAACATATCTGTTAATACTTGTTATGTCTAATATACTTCATCATCTTTATACAGCATCAGAAGCTGAAGAACTCTTTGGCAAAAAATACTTCTACCGACAACGGATTTATAGACTCGCGGCAAATAAAAAAATAATAGCGTTCAATCGGAAAGAGAATACAGTTTATTTAGGCACTCATATAGTGCAGGCATTTCTAAAAGAATTGGAGCTGCGTATTCAATATAAATTTCCCGAAATTGATATTAATTCAATCAGAGTTTTTTATGATACTGTAAAAGGAAAAAGAATTGTGATTGACGGACTGCTGGGAAGGAGTATATCTGCAAATACAGACGAAGAAACAGAGGAAGACCTACTAAAAAAAATCGCCAGTATTATTGAATGGATAAGTAGTGAGGCAGCAATTACAAAGGAAGCTGATACAAAACGACATGATTCATACATAGTATCAAATACCAAACTGAAAAAAAATAACTCAATAACAGAAGTTCTTCCTGAAGAGATTCTATGGGTAAGGCTGGACACAGGTATTGTTCAGGGAGTAGAAGTAAAAAGTTATATTTTGGTAAGTCTTCCAACATTAGCCCAATTTGTAGGGGTAAGGACAGATAATTTAGTACAATGGATTTCTAATACAACCTTTTCTGATTTTATTCTAAGCGCTCACTATAAGCAAATTCGAAGTACTGAGAATTCAGTACCTTGGAAAAAGGGCGTTATGAGTGGTTATACTCCATTTATCCCCTTCGAACTTTTGCCTGAGATATTAATTGCTTTACGACAAAGCAGAAACACTCCCGAATATCCTGAAAAAGCGCAAATGCTTTATGATTTGGCAAAGAATACGTTACAAGCTGTTGGCATAGCAATTTCAGGAGACAAAAATAAGGCTGCTGAAGAATTAGCAAGGGTGGGTTTGGGTCTCGGACTGACTGCAGCAGATCAAATTATTGGTATTTTTAAACAATATGAATCAAGGGAGTTCCAGGTACAGACAACAAAAGAGTTCCAGAGTAAGATAAAAGCACTTAAAATGGATTATGCTACTACTATTGGAACACTGACCCTCGGAATTACGCGCAGATGGCCGTCTCAATGGAAAGCCTTGGGCGTTTCAAAAAGATTGCCAAAAACAATAACTACTTCAAGTAGAGAAGTTATGCGTCAGTTATCTCCTAGCGATGGCGTTGGTATGACTTTTGGCGAAAAACATTTCACTAAAGATCCAAAAATCGCAGAAGCAGTAACAACGGGAAAACAGGGAAAGGAATTTTACGAACGATTAAAAAAAGTGGGTTTATTAGATTAATTTCTACAAAAATTAATTCTACACCGTGAATGGAATGGTTGATATATCGGGATAATTAATTCTGAAGATAGAATTTACTGAAGAAGTTGGATGTTGGCGGGGTTGCAAAATATATTTTCATTTGTTTAACTTATATCAGGTAGGAAAAAAATACGGGAGGTGATAAAAGACAGTTCGAGGGGAGGATATGAAAAATAAAAAATTGCTTATCGATATCATTGTCATAATTATCTTAACAGTCTTGGAAATTATTTTAGTTAAAACTCAGATTCTACCCAGGCTTGGTGGATTTTATAGATGAAAACAACGGCCTATTATTCAGGAGAAATCGAGACAAAAAACCGAGAGTGTTTTGTTGGGAATCAAAAAGTCGATTGCCCACAGAGCGGTATAGCATTTACTACCAGTGGTGACAAGCTGGATCTTTTACCACAAATACCCTCTCTGGAAAAACGCAGTGATCCGGTTTTCTTTATAATTCTTCTGGCAATAATTATCTTTTTTTCCATCTTAGCTATATTCAGAATTAAAATTTTTGGCAAAACTTTAGGAGAATACATTAGGCCAATTTGGTATCTTATTCTTATTTCCATCGGAGCTGTGGCCTGGCAGTATTTGTTTGGACTTAAAATTGATGATAACCTTATGTCAATAAGGATAAGCCAGTGGGTTTGGGAAATATGTATTGCCGTTTCGGCTTATAAATTAATTAAAACGGCAAATTTTGGATATGGTAACTTGTTTTTCCTGGGAGTTTTATACAGTTTCATTATTCACGGCTTAAAAATAAGTGTCCGATATCTATTTTACGAAAAGACATTTTTATATTTAGCTGACAGGTTTTTATATGGAAGCCTGCTTGTCATGGCGATTGTTTTTATCATGGGATCAATGTTGCTTTTCTTTAGACGAAGAGGAATTATCAAATTTTAGCCTTTACAGCTGAACACTGAAACGAAGGAGCCTGTCAGACCATTTAAATTCTCCTACCCATAAATAATGACCATCAAACGCCAGATAAACAGGACTAAATAAACCATCCTTAGCATTTGACGGTTTTCTACCATAAAAATCTTTTTGTCCTAAAACAATATCGGGTTTGTCATTGCTATTTTTGGGAAGCTTACTCCAAATCAAAACTCTATTATTCCCCGTATCGCTTACAAAAAGCCTGTCATTATAAATAAAAATACCCTTTGGCAGATTAAGTGTAAGGGGAGAAAAACCACTCGGGGAATTACTATCCCAAATTATTGAAGGCTGCTGGCCGTTTTCACTGATTGGAATGTCCCAAATAAGAATTCTTTTGTTATCGGTATCCGCAACTGCCAGATGCTTCCCGTCGCTGCTAACTTGCCCAGGATAATTTAGCTGATTGGGATTATTGCCTGATATAGTCGTCTCGAAATTGTTTTGACCTAAGATAAAATCCGGAATTTGTTTGCCGGCAAAATTATTTCTGTTGTAGACTAAAATACGGTTCCCTTTACTATCACTTACATAAACAGATGTGTCGTCAACCGCCAAACCTTCAACTTGTTGAAACGGAAATGAGGACCAATAGTCGGCCTTTTTGGGTTTTTCGGAGATAGTATTCCATTTATATACTCCGTTGAGACTAGCACAATAAAGAGCGTCTTTATAACCACAAGCTAAATAATTGCCTTCCAAAACTCCGTGAAGATCAGCATCGGCCATGCTTTCATCAGGAAGATGTTTGTAAACTTGAGTTAACCCATTGTAGTCATCAGTAATAATAAGAATATTTCCGTCAGTATATGGCTTAGGGTTGTTGCGGGAATTTCTGGCAACATATCTATTGGTATTTAAATCTTTTTGCCCCAAGACTACATCGGGGGAATTATTGGAACTTCCGGGCAACTTGTTGTAAATGAGCACACGATTACTATTGGTATCGGCCACAAAAAGATGCTTTCCATCAGTTGCAAGCCCGTAAGGACTATTAAGTCCGAGCCCTCCTGCTCCCATTTTTTGACCTCCGAAGGTGAAATCATGTTGCTCATTATCTTTTGAAAAAGGTTTTTCCCAAACGGATATAGAATTATCCATTGTTGCATAAAGCTTTCCGCCAACAAGAGCAACTCCGGTTGCTACCTTAAGAATTCCGGAGGGTTCGTAAATAAAATCTGCCTCTTTCCCGCTTTCGGTTGGTAATCCTTTATAAACAAACATTTTATGAGCGTTATAATCCCCAACTATCAAATAGTTTCCATCATAGGCGACGGAGCGAGGGGTTTTAAAATATAAATGGGAATTTTCTTTCTTGAGATCCCCTTTAAAACGTTCGAAAAAACTTTTTTGTCCCAAGACAATATCTGCAGACTGGTAATTTTGAGTTGGGAATTTGTTCCAAATCAAGAGAGAGCCATCGAGAGAAATTACAAAGAATTTATCCTGATAGATTAAAACATCCCAAGGCCACCAGATATCTTTTTTACTCCTAATGTCAGGGGAAGGTATCTGATCTGCGCTTTCTACATTCGAAATAAAATCCGGTTGTCCGATAACAAGATCTGCTCTTTGTCCGTTTTGAGTGGGGAATGTATTCCAAATTAATATTCGATCATTATACCCATCCGCAACAGCCAGGCGATTCCCGTCTATTGACACTCCCTGCGGCCATCTTAATTTATCGGCAGATGTTCCGGGAGTATTCTCGATCATGTTGACTTGGCCCAGAACTAAATCAGCGGGAGTATAATCTTTTTTCGGTATTGTATTCCAGATCAAAACTCTATTGTTATAAGTGTCAGCCACAATTAATCTTTTGCCATCCGTTGCTACCTTTCCAGGATGATTAAGACTTGCAGCCCCGCCAGAATTATTAAAATCATCGGCGTATAAAACAATATCCGCTTCCTGGCCGGTTCGAAACCAGCCTTCGGGTTTGGCTGTCACATATTTATATGGTCTTGCCGGAGGAATATTTTTAGATACATTAGTTAGAAAATTAACAAAGGGCAACCGTTTTTGGAAAATTAAAGAACCTAAAGTTATAATTAAGGCTGTAGCTATAATAATTATAAGAATATCTTTAATAAACCCTTTCATCATTTTAATTTCCTCCCGAACAATCTTGTGGACAAATTTCTTTTGATTCGCCAAGTCCGGGCTCGCAAATATTATTGCCGCAAATGCCGCTTTCTTGATTACTGCCATTTAACACCGGTTTTTGCTCCTGATTCATAATCGTTTTTCCCGGCTGTTCACTCTGTTCCAATAATGCCGCATCCGGATTTCTATTAAATAAAATGGCAACTATTGTAAGAGTTAAAAACAGAACAACTAATGCAGCAAGAACCAAGGTTACTTTTTTACCCGTGAGTTTTAAAATGATCTTTTTTTGCCTCTCAAGAAATTTTATTTTTCTAAGCGCTGTAAAAAATCCAAGCATCAATACAGATCCAAGAAAGCCAAAACCAAATATCATGCCCGGGAGTTTTTCTGTTGATGTTTTGAAATTCCGGCTACAATCCTGTTTGCAATTTTCAATTGTCTCGGGGCCTTCGCATTTTCCATTGCCGCAAAGCGATGAACTCACCTGCTGTACTTGTCCGTCATTTCCACTCATCGCTTCAAAAGGTGATTTGGGTTCAATAATG
>JAHIGH010000190.1 GCA_018900295.1 Patescibacteria group bacterium
AACTATGAAAAAACCTTTATTATTAATTACCTTTTTTATAATCTTCATCCTGAGCCTTTCGATTATACAGGTCGGTACCTCCAGTAAATTATCTACTACAGGAATAGAATTAGAAGAGATGCAGTCACAAATTAACAAATACAAAAAAGAAAATATGATACTCGAAGAAAAAGTATTAGAAAACTCTGCCCTGATAAATATATCAAAGAAAGCAAAGAAATTGGGATTTATTCAATCAAGATCACAAATATACTTGTCTAATCCATTGCCCTTTGCGCTGGGTAATTCTCAACGATAAATGTCATACTTCTTACGTCATAAGTCTTACGTCATACGTCTTATATGAGATGGAGGTACCGGTTTACTTTATTTTTTTTTATATTACTTTTTATTCTCATTGACGCGAGGTTGTTCTACTGGCAAGTCGTCAGGGCGGATGAACTATCAGCCAAAGGTCAGTTGCAATACGGCGCAGAAGTTAAGATCATTCCGGAACGTGGGCATATAAAAACCTCAGATGGCTTTACTATTGCTGCGAACAAAATCTTATACCTTGTCTTCGCGAACCCGAAAGTAATAAAAGAAAAAGAAAAAAAAGTAGAGGCGGATATTCTTGCTTCACTCCTGAAAATAGATACGGCAACCATCAGTGCCGGCTTATCAAGGGATACTTTTTGGTCTCCTTTAAAATCCCAAATCGATGAGAACCTGAAAAAGAAAATTGAATCGCTTGGTCTTGCGGGTATAGCGTTTGAGGAGCAGCAAAATCGTTTTTATCCTGAGGCATCTATGGCAGCAAAGGTTCTTGGTTTTGTAGGGAAAGATACGAATGGAGATCCTCAAGGCTATTTCGGTTTGGAAGGATACTACGACAGGCAGTTACGGGGAAAAGCAGGAGTTGCTTTTCAAATACATGATGCGTGGGGAAATCCGATACCCGCGAAGATGAGTGATTTTACAAATAAAGCCGAAGGAAGGACTCTTATCCTCTATATAGACAGGGTAATACAATATATTATGGAAGAAGAACTGAAGAAGGGCATAGAAAAGTATGGAGCGGATAGTGGTATGGCAGCAGTTATGGATCCAAGAACAGGAGGCATATTGGCAATGAGCGCTTTTCCGGATTATGATCCCGGAAGTTATCAAGAATACTCAGACGCGCTTTATAAAAATCCATTTATTTCGGATACCTATGAGCCGGGTTCGACATTCAAACCGATAATTATGTCTTCCGCGATCGACTCGGGTAGATTAAATTGGGATACGGTATGCGCGATTTGCGGCGGGCCGGTTGAAATTGGTGAATATTCCATCAGGACATGGAATGATAAATACCATCCCGATTCAACAATGAATGAAGTAATTCAGAATTCTGATAATACGGGAATGGTTTTTGTTGGCCAAAAGCTTGGTCTGGATAGGATGCTTAAATATTTATCGAAGTTCGGAATTGGTGACATGACAGGAATAGACCTGCAGGGAGAAGTGTCACCTGGCATTAGGCCGCGGGATAGTTGGTATCCTATTGATCTTGCCACCGTGACCTTCGGACAGGGAATTATCGTAACACCAATAGAGCTGCTCAGCGCGTTTTCCGCGATTGCCAATGAAGGGAAAAGAATGGAGCCCCACGTAGTAAATATTATAGAAACTCCTGATGGCGAAATGATTAAAAACCCTCTCAAAGTAATAAGCCGGCCAATCTCCTCAAAAACTGCCAAAATTATGACAGAAATGCTCGTGAACGCCGTAGATAAAGGCGAAGCAAAATGGGCCAAGCCTCAAGGTTACCGGATCGCCGGCAAAACAGGAACCGCGCAAATTGCCCTGGCCGGTCATTATGATCCTGAGAATACAATTACCTCATTCATCGGATTTGCTCCGGCCGACGATCCAAAATTTGTCATGCTGATAGTCTTAAATAGGCCAAAGACTTCTATTTATGGATCTGAAACAGCAGCGCCGATATTTTTCAATATCGCGAAAAAAATATTAACATACTACAACATCCCCCCGACTGAACCGATTAATGCTTCGCCCTAAATAATATTACCCAAAAATATGTTAAAATTATTTATTATGAATCCGCAATATATCCAATTTCCAACTCCGGATGGATTAAGCCTTCCCGGATTACTATTTTCTCCGGAGCAAACGACAAAGGCAGCCATTTACCTCCATGGCAACGGCGGATCGTCAGCGTTTTACATACACGATTTTACACTTGCCGAAGAGTTCAATAAAAATAATATTGCTTTTCTGCATTTTAATAACCGCGGCGCTGAGTTAATAAAAAGATTAACAGTAGAAAAAAACAATAAAGAAGAAAGTAAATATTTTGGCGCGGCGTACGAGAAAATTAAAGAATGCATTGAAGACATAGACGCTGCAGTTTCACTCCTTAAGCAAAAAGGATATAAAGAAATTTTTTTGATCGGAAATTCAACAGGCGCCAACAAAATCTGCGTCTACAATTATTATCGCCCCCAAAATAAAATAGCCAAATATATTCTCATTGCGGGCGGAGACGATACAGGCATTCATTATGACCGTCTTGGTAAGGACAGGTTTTACAAACTCCTAAATAAAGCCAAAGAAAAAATTGCAAGCGGGGAGGGTGAAGAAATTTTCTGCGATCTGCTTCCCGGAGAAATAATTTCGTATCAAAGTTTTCTGGACATTGCCAACCCCGATGGTGATTACAACGTCTTTCCGTTTTACGAAGTCATAAACAATGCAAAACTCTCCCGCAAGCCGCTCTTTCGTCACTTTCAATCCATTGAAAAACCTACTCTGGTTGTTTACGGAGAAAATGATGAGCACGCATGGGGAGATGTAAAAAGAATAATTAAAATTTTGAAAAAGTACCGTCCTGGATTTACCTACAAAATTATTCCCGCAGCCGACCACCGCTTTCAGGAAAAGAAAAAAGAACTGACAGAAACTATTATAAATTGGTTAAAAAAAGATTAACTAACTTATGTTAGGCATTGTCATCCCGACCGACGAGGAACGAGGAGTGGAGGGATCTAATACCACAAACGCATGAGAAAAACGTATTGTGTTTATATTTTGACAAATAATTCAGGCACATTATATATTGGAATAACAAGTAATCTTATAAAAAGACTATGGGAACACAAAAATAAAGTTGTTAAAGGATTTACAGAAAAATACAATATTTATAAATTGATTTACTATGAAATATATGAGAATGTGGAACAAGCAATTCTAAGAGAAAAACAATTAAAGAATTGGAATAGAAAAAAGAAATTAGCATTAATTAGAAAGACAAATCCGAAATTTGAAGAACTTGTTATAAACGAGTAACTTTAGTGGTATGAGATTCCTCGACTCCACTGCGTTTCGCTCGGAATGACAAAAATATGATAAGTTGTAATCAGCCAATCGTCGTTCCCGGAGCGGATTTTGATTTCGGTTTCAGTGGCAATAATTTCTCATCATCTGTACAAAGAAGCATCCCTTGCGATTCCTCGCCCATCAACTTTCTCGGTTCCAGGTTTATTACAAATATAAATTGCTTACCCAACAGA
>JAHIGH010000191.1 GCA_018900295.1 Patescibacteria group bacterium
ATATCACATTCTTTTTTTACCCAATTTAATTTTCTTTTTTGTGTCGCAATAATTTTTGAATCAGTTTCTTTTGGGTATTTATATACAATTAAATCATAAAGGATTGTAGCTTTTTTTGCATTTATTGCCGGGGGCTCTGTCCAGTCTGAAGAGATGAAAATATCCACATCTCCAATAAACCACTCTATAGGCAAGATATGTAACCTGTTCCAAATAAAATCAAGTAAGAGAGGAGGCAGTCTAAAAGTTTTAATTTTTACTTTTTTGTTTGTATTTTTGATTTTTGATATTTCATTTTTCATATTTCTTCTAAAAGATGAAAAAAATAAAATATAATCATTTTTTTTATCCAAACTAATTAAATATTCAGTTAAACGCCTAACGTAAGCGGCTACCCCTGTGTTTTGATATGCTATCTGAGAAATGTCTATGCCGATTTTCATAACAAATGTTTTTCACTGGAGTATTTGACAGGGAAATGGAGGCCGTCTTTGCCTACTAATTCCTTGGTTTGAGAAATATTGATCATCAGGTCCGCGAGGAAGCCGGTGAAGAAAATTTGAAATCCCGCGAGTACCAGCAACATACCGAAAAACAATAGGGGTCTTCCTCCGATGGTTTGACCCATAAATCGCAGCATGGTCAAATAACTTAGAATAAGGATTCCGATAAAAGCTAATGTCCCGCCGATAATTCCAAAGAAATGTAATGGGCGCTTTCCGTATTTCACTAAAAAAACTATTGTAAACATATCCGGCAAATCTTTCCATAGCTTTGAAAATCCATACTTTGATTTTCCGTAGTTCCTGGGCGCATGTTCGACAATTACTTCATCCACCGTGAAGCCCTGTTCGCAGGCAAGAATAGGAATGAATCTATGGAGTCCTCCGTACAAGCGCAAACTTTTTGCCGCTTCTTTGGTATAAACTTTCAATCCGCAATTCAAATCATGTAAACGCAGGTTAAATAGCCATGCTATAAGAAAATTAAATAAACGGGATATTATTTTCATTTTCGACTTATCTTTTCTGTTCTTGCGCCATCCTGATACGACGTCAATGCCTGTACGCGCTTTTTCGAGAAGCTTTGGAATTTCTATTGGCTTGTCTTGCAGGTCAGCGTCCAGCGTAATAATATAATCTCCCTGGGCTTTGATAAATCCATAAGTCAGTGCTTCCGATTTTCCCAGATTTCTGCGGAAGGAGAATATCTTTATTTGGCGGTCTTCTTTAGCCAGCTTTTTTAGTATGTTCAAGGAGTTGTCAGTTGAGCCATCGTCAATAAAAATAATTTCGTATGGCTCTTTCAATTGTAGTATAACCTTTTGAAGTTCTTTATAAAACAGGTCAAGGCTTTCTTCTTCATTTAGTACGGGAACAATAAAACTTAACATAATTTAGATTTTATCATGAAATATGCTTGAAACAAAATCTTAAATGTAGTTAAATAATAATACTAAACAGTACTTTCATAAACTTCTTCCAATTTTCCCGCGATGTTTTTCCATGTATAATTTTTTTCGATTAACGCGCGTCCGTTTTTGCTGATCTTCTCATAGATATTGGAGTCTTGTAAAAGCAGAAGGGCTTGGTCAGCGAGTTCTTTTGCATTTTGTCCAATTAATGCTTCTTCCGAATCCCTAAGTCCCAGGCTTTGGGCGCTAAGCGGAGTGATAATAACAGGAGTACCGGCAGACAAGGCTTCAAGAATTTTGTAGCTTGTTCCTCCCCCAACCCTGATAGGCGCGAGAAGAGCATATGCTTCATGGAAAATCTGCTCCGCAGGATGAGATGAGCTTTTTTGGTCGAAAATAATATCAGGATCATTTGTCAGGCTTTTTATTGAATCAGGAATCTCTCTTCCTACAATCCACAATTTAATATTTTTATGCACGCCTTTTTTAATTAGGGGCCAGATATCCCGGATTATCCAGGAAAGCGTATCGCGATTTTGTATCCATTTAAAATCTCCAATGAATAAAATCTTTTTCTCTTTTTGAGTTATTGCGGTTTGAACGTTTTTGTAATTAAATTGATCAGGA
Organism: Patescibacteria group bacterium; assembly: GCA_018900295.1. GTDB lineage: Bacteria > Patescibacteriota > Microgenomatia > Levybacterales > UBA12049 > JAHIGH01. The sequence goes on from JAHIGH010000191.1 coordinate 2,042, forward strand.
TTGACCCCATTGGCAACGACTGTCGCGTCCACACCAACGCGGCGCATGACTTCTTTGTCCTCATCTGAAACCGCGATAAGCCTTGACGCTTTTTTCCAAAAACTCACTTCTTCCCTTTTTATTTTGTAAACATCAATTGCCAGGAATGGGCGAAGTAAAAAGTGCGCGTTTTTGACGAAGCGTGAATAGACTTGATACTCTATATTGTGTTCAACTAGGACAATGGGCAAAATCCCCCTAGCCCCCTTTAGTAAAGGGGGTGTAATGCGGGATTTTAGAGGCAGATTCTGCATCACGTAGAATGTTTCAACATGGATAAGATCGAATTGATTTTTGCCTAATTCTTCTTTTATTTTTCGCTTCATTTCTTCATGGGTATGGCCTGTTGTGAGAAAAGAGTGTGATGATGTTAAGGTCTTGATGAGATTTTGCAGACTCCATTGCTTGCGCCTCTTAACTGTTATTACTTTTTCGCAAATTTTTTCGATTTCTTTCACATCCGACTCTGTTTGATTTCCGCGCTTCTCGCAAATAAGGGTTACTCTGTGATTTCGGGAAAGTTCTTTAAGTAAATTATATAAGCGGATTTGACCGCCTGAAAATAACGGATATGGTAAGTATGAAGAAATTAATAGAATTTTCATGTTTTTGATTTTATTAAAACCTGATCCTTTGGATCTTTCCTTCCTTATCAAATATAAATATGTAATTTTTAAATGCGCCGCGATTTTGTATTTTGATTTTGGCTTCATCAATTGTACTTACCAGATAAATTCCCGGCATAGATTCGCGGTAGATGAACCATAGGCTATCAGGAAGTCCAACCGGAAAAACCCACGCGTTATTGAGTTTCATTGGAGGATTTACGAAATAGATATTTGACGCGGAATTGAGATTCTTATAGTCAAACCTAAAATCAATGAGCATGTTCTTTGTAATGTTGCCTGCTTTCTTCCATTGGTTATTTTCTGCAATGATCATTTGATAAAAAATAATTATTATAGCCATTATCAGAGATAATAAAATAAACCTATTTTTTATAAGCCGGAGTATTTGTATGAATGAAATAGCGAAGCCTGCTGAGGCAAGATAAATATACCTGGGCGCGATATTGCCCAAGGCAAGATACGGAAGTAGAGATATAAAGCCAAAAAGAATTCCGAATATTATTATTTTTGTATCATTTTTCTTGCAGAACTTGATGATATTTTTTTTGTATTTTTTAAAAATAAATATAATCGCAGCCAAAATAAAAATAAAAATACCCGCAAAGGCGAACATGTTTTCCCTAAGGCTTGCGCGAAGTGTATCGTACACGGGAAGAAATTCCTCTCCGGCAAGGAATAAACCAAAATAACCAAATATATTACCGAAAATATTGGGAATAAGATGACTGAAACTATATGAATAATCCCCTCCCCCGGAAAAGGCGTGGGTAAGATTACGGACGATGAAGTAAATAGGTACAAGACTTATAAAAGGTAAATGGATAATAAATGTTCGCAGGCTCTTTTTGGGTTTTATTAAAACAATATCTATCAGGATGAAAAGGAGCGGAATGACTACTGCCAGTTCGTAGGATAAAAAAGCTAAAACACTGATAATGAAACTTATGACATAGGCTGCTAACGAATTGTTTTTCCTGAAATTAAGAAATGAGATTGCAGCATAGAGAATGAGGAGAGATGAAAGAGTGACCGAAATTGTAGAAAACCAGTAAATATTTTCCGAATGCGCCGGATGGAAAAGAAACAATACGGATGCCAGAAACGCATATAGCTTACCCGTCTTGTCATTGCGAGCGACTGATAAAGAGCGTGGCAATCTCGTTGTGGAAGGGATTGCTTCGTCGTTTCGCGCCTGTCCAGCAGGCGAGCTCCTTACGTCCGCTCCCCTCGCAATGACATTTTCAAATAAACTCTTTGTAAATATATAAACCCCAAATGATGTAAACAGATGCAGTAAGAGAGTAAATATGTGATATCCAGCCGGCTGGAATGAAAAAAGCGTATAAAGATAAAAAACTATGGTTTTGTCCAAAGGGCGATAAAAGAAGTTTTGAGAATCAGTAAAGTATTTTGGGATATCGGATACAATTGATTGAGCAGCCCAGCGCAACCAAGTAAAGTCATCCGCTACAAAGAAATTACTAATACTGCTTAGAAATCCTGCCAGTAAAAGACAAAATAGATATATAAATATAAAGATATTGGACGAGAAAACTTTTTTGATATTTTCCTTGTAAAGAATAGGTTTGGTTTTATAAAGCATGAGAGCGCCTG
>JAHIGH010000192.1 GCA_018900295.1 Patescibacteria group bacterium
AGACAATTGCATTATAGCTCTCCTTGGCACCTCAAACCAATACGAAGGGCCTTTTGTATCATCTTGCGATGTTGTATTCACAATAATAAGCGTTTCGGATGCCCACCCTGTTGCCTCACTGAAATTATTTCCGGTTTCAAGTTTTCCAAATAACCCTGTCAGATCAAGATAAGTCTCGCCGCTGGCAAACGGTTCGCCCTTGGCATTGAATACCCTAATTTCAGTACCTGTGGACGTGTTTTCCTGTATGAAGAAATATTTATTATCCGGAGACCACGTATTATAAGGAATTACTATACTTTTACCTTTTTCAAGCGTTACTTCAAAAATAACCTGTTGTTCACCGCTTCCGCTGTCCTCTATAGATAATATAACACTTTTTGTTTCATCTTTATTTTGTATTGTTTTCAAAATAACCTTTTTTGTTCCGTCGGATGAAATTTCTGAAACTGTACTTTCGGGAATAGGTATTTCCGTTGGAAGAGGTGTCTCTATCGAATTTGCCTCTATAGCTGTCCTCGTAGGAAAAAATTTTAATTCAGGCTTATTTATACTTATTGCCAAAAATAAACCAGCCATGGCTGTTACTGTTATCAAAAATACGCTTTCTATTTTATGTGTTAATATAAACATATTAATTTATAGGTTTATCCTGAATGCAATTATTTGGCTCCTTAAATTGGTTACATACCGAAACGGCCGTTCCCGTATGATTAGCTGTTGGACCATCCGCCCAATCAAATAAAGTTTTTGCATCAATAAGCCGCATATTTACACAACCATGACTCATGGTATAACCAAAATTATTGTGCCAATACGCTCCATGCAATCCAAAATCATGATAAAAATACATAACATGCGGTACATTTGGCAAATCATATGCGTCAGCCCCAGCTCCTCCGGCCATACGCGTTGCCCGTAATTTTAACCAGATATGAAAATTCCCGACAGGCGTCCTGCCCCATCTGCCTGAAGCTATATAAGTCTGCATGAACTGTTTGGCTCCTTCATACGCATAAAGCTTTTGCGTTGAAAGATCTATAAATATATGTTTTTCATCTTTCTCATCATCCGCTCCAAGAACTAAGTTACTGGGATAATCCAGTCCGGGATATATTTTTGGAGGTACAACTGTACGACCGGCGAATACTCCAAGACTTATATTATCTATGCTTTCAGATAAATCACTTTTACAGGTCTTCGTATTCGCGCAAACTTCTTTTGCTTGCAATACATAATTACCGGTCATGAAAACAGCTGAACCGGTAATAATACAAATCAGATTAAGTAATAAATAATGCCTTATTGATACTTTTGCTCTATTTAAAAAAGACTTTTTTCTCATCCTTAACTAGAATAAAACAAATAATAGGTAATTTGCAAACCCCGGGACTAAAGGTATATCATTTATTCAAGGACTTATTATGAATTTTCTATCCGTTAATTTAAAATCTCCAAAAAACAAACAAGCAGGTTTCACATTGACCGAACTCATACTATATATGGGTTTATTGATAATCCTTATTACTATATTAAGTCAGATTTTCTCATCTATCCTTGATGTACAACTCGAATCAAAGTCAACCTCAAGTGTTGAATTGGATGGAAGATATATTCTAACCAAATTAATGCATGACATGCGCTTGATGCAAACAAATTTACCCATGAATGATAACATCATTACTCCGTCCGTGCCTGGCTCGACAAACCCTACTTTAAATTTTACTGTAAATTCTATAAACTATACCTATAGCTTGAATAACGGTAATTTTGAGCTTATAAATGATAAAGGCACAAATAACCTTAATAGCGTTAATACGTTTATTACGGCGTTACAATTTACACGGATTGGAACCGGGGCAAATACGGATACAATTCAGGTAAATTTTACCTTAACAAGCAAGATCAAAGGAAACGCCGGACCCGAAACAAGAAACTATACAACAACTATTAGTTCGCAATGAAAAATATAAATAAGCCGACAAAAGGACAAGCGCTCATAATCTTACTTTTTTTTACTCTAATTGCTGTAACAATCTGTTCTGCTTCAGTTATTATTTTAATAACAAATTCCTTAAGCGGAACAAAATTACAACAAGGTTCAATTGCATATGAAATTGCCAAAAGCGGAATCGAGAACGCAAAATTACAATTACTAAGAAATCCTGATTATTATGGCGAAACAGTCACAATCGGAGACGGTACGGCTATTATTGAAGTAAGCTCTGACAACGGGATATTTACAATAACTTCGTCAGGTAAAATTGGTAATTACCTGCGAAAAACGCAAATAACTGCTGCATATCAAAATTATGAACTTACATTTTCATCCATAAAGGAGGTTTATTAATGGCAAAATATCAACTGGGCATTATTTATATATCTAGGGAAGGATTTCAAATTTATGCTCCCGGAATACAATCTATTCTGGATTTTAAATTTGTACCGGAAATAGTGAGGGATTTGGACATAATAAATAAAGAATTATTATATAATCTCCTAAAACTATTTATTTCCAATAACAATATCCCAAAATGCAGCCTGATTATTGTCATAGCTGATTCCGCCTCAATCATAAAAGATTTTATTGCATCGGATCAAACAAAAGAACAAGCAATCGAATTTCTTGAACATATTCCGTTTGAAGAGGTATCATCCAAATCTATTCGCATTGAGAATGGAATCCGGGCTTATGGAACAAATAAAGAATTATATGAATTAATAAAAGACGCTTTTATGCATGAAAAATTTGAAGTCCTCATGGTTCTACCCGCAATAGCAATAGGACCGGAAGTAAGTACCAAGACTACTTTGGATATTGATACTATTAATATTATTATAGAAAAAGAACCACTGCTTAAAGAATTCGATCTTTTAAAACAACCAATACTTCCATTCAGACCTGAAAAAAATGTAACAGATACTATAGAAACTACGGATTCCGTAAAAGAAGAAAAAAAATCTAACAATAAAAGAACTATATTATTAGCAACTGTTTTCTTTGTCCTGATTATCGTGCTTGTTATTGTATATATCAATCAACCACCATTATAAAATTCTATAAGGTGTTTTTTGCTTAAATTCATTTCTTTTTACGTAAAGAATAATCTTCTCCGCATTTTCTAAACCCATCTTCTTAATTTGTTCTACTGAAAAATGCTTGTCAAAACGAAGATAAAGTACCTGATCTGCTTCCTCATATGTAAATCCGAATTCATCCTCATCAGTCTGTCCTGCCCAAAGACCCGCGGTAGGTTTTTGCATAATTATAGCCTTAGGGATACCCAAATATGATGCCAACTGTAAAACCTGTGTCTTAAATAGATGTGTAATCGGTTCAATATCGGATGCCTCGTCTCCAAAGCGTGTGAAATATCCCAAAAATTTCTCGGATCTATTTTCCGTCCCGCAAACTAAAGCATTATTTTTCTTCGCTAAATCGTAGAGAAATATCATCCGTACTCGCGCTGCGATATTTCCGATCCGTATTTTATTTTCCTCTCTTTGTTCAATCCCTAAACTTTTTGCTATTTCATCAACATTATGTTTTATTGAAATAATCTGAATATTTTTTTCAGGAATTTTACTTTCCTTTAAAAGTAAATTTAACATAAAAAGACACGGCTCAAAATAATATAAATGAGCAATATAAATATTTTCAGGCTTAAATACTTCACGCAATAAATAAAGAGACGTAGCCGAATCAACTCCTCCCGAAAGCCCCACTACCGCATTTTCTATGCCTTGTTCTTGAAAAGTTTTACGAAGAAAATCAACTATTCGTGATTTCTCTTTCCTGCAATCAATATTTAATAAATCCTTATTCATAAAATATAAAAACTCTAATTTATAATTTTTTTTTTTATAATTTATTTATATAACTTATTCGCCTTTATGTATTCTTCCACTTTTTTGGGTACCATATAAGTAATAGGCTCATTATTTTTTACTCTTTGCCTGATATTGGTTGAAGATATATTTGTAAGGATCAACCCGTCAGATTTTAGCACAATAATACTCTTGGGGATACTCTGTAAATTAAAATCCTGCTTCACTTCTTCCTCTATTTTGGGCGAT
>JAHIGH010000021.1 GCA_018900295.1 Patescibacteria group bacterium
AAGGGAAAGAATTGTCAGATATGGTCCTCCCGTACAGGGAAATTCAAATAACCCGACAAGTATTCCCAATACGAACATCGACGGGTAAGTCGATTTTTTCATATATCGGGCGAGAATAGGATGAGCGGCATTCGGAATTTTAAGTTTTATCGGAAAATGAGGAATTAGATCTCCAAGTAAATTAATTAACCCCGTACCAAATAAAATAAATGCTCCGACTTTTGCGAGCATATGAGGAAATCCAAAAAATACCAAAGCCTGTAATACTCCCAAACCAATAAATAAATACGTCAAATACAAAGAGCCGATATAGATAAAGCCTATCTTATTAATTTCACTCCTCGCCTTATTCAGGCTTAGCAAAAATCCAATTGTCAATAAAAGAACCGAAATCGCGCAAGGATTAATGCTATCCAATAACGCCGCGGAAGTAACAATAAATACATTCAAATCCATATAAAGTATTTGTTAAAGATATCATTAAACCTCTTCCGTTTTCAAGAGGATTTAATAAAACCATGATACAAACGTAAAAATCAAAAATCAAAATTCAAAGCCTAACTCAAAACTAAAAAATGCCATATATTTTAGCTTTGAACTTGTTTTTGATCTTTGATATTTAATCTTTGATCTTTTTTATGAAATCCCCCACATTTTTTCCAATCTCACACCTCTTAGATTTACAAATTATATCGATAACCGCGCTTCCTACAACCGCCATATCAGCATAGCCCTTAATTGCTTGAACATGCTCTTTTTTTGATATTCCGAATCCGACCGCCACCGAAACATCAAAAACCCGCCTTACTCTTTTCAAATAATTCACAAGTTCCGGATCAAGATCGCTCTTTACTCCGGTTATTCCCTGCCTTGCCATACAATAAACAAAGCCCTCTGCCACAGCCGCATTCTTTTCAAGCCTTTCATTCGTAGACGCAGGCGAAACAACACGGATAGCATATAGGTTATTCTTCCTCGCGCTTTTTATAAAACCCTCTTCCTTCTCTTCTTCCAAAGGAATATCGGGAACAATTAGTCCACTCGCCCCGGCATCTCTCGCGTCTTTACAAAACCTCCCTGTTCCATACTTAAAAACAGTATTAAAATACCCCATAAACAAAAGTGGTATTTTTACTTGGGAAGACAACTTCCGCGTCAATGCGAATGAATCTTTTACTTTTATCCCGCCGCGCAAAGCCTCCTCGGACGCTTTCATAATCGTCGGCCCGTCTGCTAATGGATCCGAAAAAGGAATTTGCAACTCTATAAAATCAGCTCCATTCTCAGCCATAACCCGCACAACCTCCTCAGTCGCATCCAAACTCGGATATCCCACCACTACATGCGTCATAAGCCCAATCCGTTTTTCTCTTTTTATCTTTTCAAACTGTCTATCAATCAAATTCATAAAATTTATTAATTATTTTGCAGGGGGTGGTGAACGTAGGGCTCCCGGTCGAGCGCCCGCAGAGAGCAAAGCGAGCGAGGACGTCGGACTGGGAAAACGCGAGACAGGACCCCCGAGCAAAATATAAAAAAATTTCAATATGTCTCACTTTTTAATATAATTCTCCAAAAATTCATAGAACTTCTCATCCTTAAAAGCCTCAGCCAGTATGAACAAATCCTTGTCTCCCCTCCCCGAAAGATTTACCACCACGACTTTATCTTTCGACAAAGTTGGCGCGAGCTTCACACAATACGCGAATGCATGTGCCGACTCAAGCGCCGGTATAATCCCCTCACTTTTGGCAAGTAACCGAAAAGCGCTCAAAACCTCAGCATCTGTTGCGCTGACGAATTCCACACGTCCTTTATCACGTAGATATGCCAACTCCGGTCCGATACCCGGATAATCCAACCCCGCGGAAATGCTATGCGTTTTTTGCAGCTGCCCGTCACTATCCTGTAGAAAATACGACTTATACCCCTCCACCACGCCGACGCTACCGCCAGGAAATCGTGTCGCGTGTTCTCCTGCCTTTTTCCCTCTTCCTCCCGCCTCAACTCCGACAAGCTTAACTTCTTTGTTTCTCAAAAAATCAGCAAACGCCCCCATTGCGTTACTTCCCCCGCCAACGCAAGCAATCACATAATCAGGCAATCTCCCTTCCCGCGCTCGTACTTGCCGCTTGATCTCCCATCCTACAACCGATTGAAAATCACGATTCATTGTCGGGTATGGATGTGGCCCCACAACCGACCCAAGTAAATAATGCGTGTCCTTCACATTCTCTATCCAATCCTTTATCGCCGCATTCACCGCGTCCTTCAAAGTTTTAGTCCCTGTCTCAACCGGTATCACTCTCGCTCCCAACTGTTCCATCAGAAAAACATTCGGCCTCTGTCTCGCCACATCTACCTCTCCCATGTATACATCGCAGGAAAATCCCAATTTAGCAGCCACTGTCGCGGTTGCGACCCCATGCATTCCGGCGCCTGTCTCGGCGATAAGACGAGTCTTCCCAAGTCTCTTCGCGACCAATGCCTGGCCAATACAATGCGTAATTTTATGGGCGCCGGTATGGTTCAGCCCCTCATTTTTGAGGTAAATTTTTGCTCCTCCTAATTTCTCCGTTAAATTTTTTGCGAATACCAGCGGTGTTGGCCTGCCGGCATAGTTTTTCAAAAGATCCTGTAGTTCTCCTTTAAATTTTATATCTTTCTTCGCCGCGAGATACTCCCGCTCCAATTCCTCAAGCGCCGGTATCAAAGCTTCAGGTACATATCTTCCCCCATATTTTCCAAATCGTGATTTCATAATCTAAAGTGTTTGAAAATTTTGTAATTGAAAATTCATTGAAAATTGCGACACTTTAAAAAAGTTAGTCCCCTTGTGGGAAAAATTGAAAATTGAAAATTATTCATAAATCTTTCGCTCTCTCAATAAACAACTCCAACTTCCTATAATCCTTGAATCCATCCTTGCCCTTCGTTCCCGTATTTACATCCACCCCATACGGTTTAACAAATTTTACCGCTTCCGCGACATTATCGGGACTCAATCCTCCCGCCAGGACTATCGGTATATCATACTCCTCAACTATTTTCCTGCTTATATTCCAGTCATGCGTTTTCCCCGTCCCTCCGATTTGTTTTGTTTTCAAGTTTATCGTATCCAAAAGTATCGCGTCAACAACGCCAATATACTTTCCAACAGCACCCGTACTCTTATTATCAACAACATGCACGGACTTAATAATTTTTATATTCGGCAAATTCTTTCTTATCTCTATTATCTCTTCAACTATACTGTCTCCGTGGAGTTGAATCGTATTTACCCCGATAAATTTCGCAAGTCCCAAAACCTCCTTCACATCTGTTATATGAGTAGCAAGAACGCTCGCTACAAAAGGCGGCAATTTCCCAACAATCGTTTTTGCCAGCTCAGCTGGAACAAAATCCCGCGAAGCCGCTTCCCGTCCCACAAGCAAGCCAATCGCATCCGCCCCAAGCCTTACCGCCTGCAATGCGTCTTCTACTCTCTTATTCCCGCAAATCTTCACCCTTACGCTATTATCTTTCATAAATTTTCAAAACCCATTTAATGTCATTGCGAGGAAAGCACGATAGTGCATGACGAAGCAATCCCGTTGGTTTACAAATTAAGTACCGGATTGCTTCGTCGTTCCTCCTCGCAATGACAAAATAAAATCA
>JAHIGH010000193.1 GCA_018900295.1 Patescibacteria group bacterium
AATATGACCAGACTTGACGAAGTCATGGGCGAGTTACAAGCAATTAGAGAAGACAACACCATAGGAACATATCAAATAAGAGAATTACGAACAGACGTAGACGAACACGAAAAGAAAATAAAAAAAATCGAAAAAACTCACCATATCAGTTAAGTAGACGCAAAAACCCCAAGTAATCTCTCCGCATCCTCCAAAGATATACTCGGGAAATTCGCGATCCGGATTTGGTTCTCCTTAAACTCCCCATAACCGCTGCTGACAATAAATCCATTTTCCGCCAAATAGGGGAGTATCTTTGCCGTTTCGCCCTGAGTATCTATCACAATCGTCGTCAAAGAACGGAATTTTTTCTCGCGAACACCCGGCTTATATTTCGCGTGGTTATCAAAATATTCATAAATAACTCGCGCCTTCTCTTCTGTCTCTTTGCGGATAGTATCTATTCCTTTCTCAAGAAAATCGTTGCAAACTTTCCCCAGCAAATATATTCCAAGCACATTCGGTGTCTCATGCGCCTGGTATTTCCTGCTATATTCTTCCATTACAAGAAAATTATGATAACTACCTATACCTGCTCCTTTCTCAAAAAGATTTTTGCTCTTCTCAAATGCTTTAGGGCTGACGATAAGTACCCCCAACCCCGCGGGCAACCCGAATAATTTTTGTACTGAAAAAAATGTCATGTCCGCCAAAGAAAAATCAATTCTGACATATGGAGCCGACGAAACCACATCCAAAGCCACAAGGGGACCTGTCATCCCGACCGAGTCCGCAGACGAGTGGAGGGATCTCATTCCACTAAGCAGCTTTGTGGCATGAGATTCCTCGACTCCGCTAACGCTTCGCTCGGAATGACAACTTTGCATAACATGTTTTAAATAATAAATATCACTCGTTGGAACAGATACTCCCGTTGATGTTTCATTCTGCGTGATACAGATACATTCCGTTTGTTCGGGAATTTTTATGGATTTAATATCAAAACCCCGACCCAAGGGTACCTCTATTTTCTCCGCCATTTTCCCAAGTTGCAATGCTATCGTAAAAAACTTTTTTGAAAAAGCGCCATTCACCAAATGGAAAGAGTGGGATTTAACCGTATTTTGAATAATCCGCTCCATCGCTTCGGTTGCGCTGCCGAGAAAAAAAATGTGGTAATCGGAAGGAATTCCCATTAATCTGCGCAAATTATCCGCAGTCTGCTTATAAATATCCGCGAACCGCTTCCCGCGATGAGAAATAGAAGGAATATCCTCACGAATTGCAGTTTTTATATGCTCCTTGACAGTTGGATACAACTGTGTCGGTCCAACTGTAAAATAAACTTTTTTCATTTTTGATTTTTGATCTTTGATTTTTGATATTTACATGATGGCCCTACGGTAAAAAAAACCTTCTTCATATTGACTTTCGACTTGATGACTTTCGACTTGATGACTTTATAACTCTAATAAAGCACCCTAAACCTCCTCGTATTCGGAATACTCTTTAGCGCCGATAATATCTTAGGGTCATACTTTTTATTGACATCCGTTATAACGTAACCGATATCCGCATCTGTGCCCAAATATTGACCGACGATATTTATTCTCGCGTCACTAAAAACCCCGTTGATCTTTGCCATGATCCCCGGAACATTTTTATGGATATGGATCAAACGGTGAGCGCTTCCCTGCTTAGGTAACTGCAAATTTGGAAAATTAACGCTAAGGATGGTATTTCCCGTATTGATAAAATTAATTATCTTTTCGGGCACAAATTCTCCCATATCTCTTTGCGCCTCTTCCGACCGCCCCCCGATATGCGGAGTGAGAATGACATTGGGTAAATTTTGCAAAGCGGAAACAAACCGCTCGTCATTACTTTTCGGTTCATTCGGAAAGACGTCGATCCCCGCACCTCTAATTTTGCCGTTGTTAATATATTTCACCAATGCAGCGGCGTTTACAGTATACCCCCGGCTTGTATTGATAAATATCACACCGTCCTTCATCAACCGGAATTCCCGCTCATCAATAAAATTAGTGTTTTCCCCTCTGCCGTCAATATGCACACTGATAATATCCGAAAGAGACAATAATTTTTCCAGCGTTTCACACCGCCGCGCTTTTCCAAGCGCCATTTTATCTTCAATATCATAATAAATAACATCCATCCCCATCATTTCTGCCAAAACTGACAACTGCGAGCCGATATGTCCGTAGCCTATAATTCCAAGTTTTTTCCCGCGGACCTCTGTACAGTTCTTCGCTGATTTATCCCATATGCCCCTATGTAAAAGAGCGCTTTTCTCAAAAATCCGCCGCCCTAACATCATAATCTCACCAAGCGCCAGCTCCACAACACTCCTTGTATTACTGTAAGGCGCGTTAAAAACAACTATTCCCCGCTTCTTGCATGCCTTCAAATCAATATTATTTACACCAATTCCAAATCTTGCTATAGTCAGCAATCTTTCCGCGCTGTCTACAACTTTCTCCGTTATATTTGTCCGTGAACCGATACCCAAAATAGAAAATGAGGATATTTTTTTAACAAGTTCTTCCTCTGATAGAGATTGAGCGAGTGCCTCCACCTCATACCCTTCTTTTGCAAAAATTTCTTTTGCAATTGGATGCACGCTTTCAAGAAGTAATACACGGATTTTGCTTTTCGGATATGAAAAAGAACGGGGAAGATCAAATCTATAAAGAAATTCGTCAAATGTCTGCGCTACCACATCTGCGTTGGCTGTAACTACTTCCCGTTCTATATTCTCTGTAAAAGCAATGAATTTCTTGACTGCCGCAAGTTCCCTCAATTTACAATCTGTATAACCGTCTCCGATCACATAAATATCCCCGTCCAAATTAAATGATTGAACCAGTTTCACTTTCCCGTCATCCTGAGATAAAAGATTTTTCCTGTCAAAATCCTTATAATTCCCTTCATTATCAAAAATAAAAGTATTGGCAAAAATATGGTCTTCATGTATGCCATATGGTTTAACAACCGGATAAATAAACTCTTTAAAACCTCCGGAAATAATAAATATGTTGTCCCTGTATGTTTTGAAAAAATGTTTGTTGCGCGCGATCGATGGAGAAATATGTTTCCTCAGGAATTGTCCTAATTTCTCAACATCCGATCGCCTTGGCGCTATTTTAGAAATTCTCTGCTCAAGACTCTTGCTGAAAGGGATAATGCCCGTCATTCCCTGTTGTGTTAATTTCCTAATTTGTGCCAATATTTGCTTTTTTTTCGGATTGTTCTTCAGCACAACAATAGCCAATTCTTCCAACCCTTCGCTCTTTATAAATGTACTGTCAAAATCAATAATAAAATACTGCTTTTTCATCTTTATTAATAACTCACGTTACGTAGTTTATTCTTCGAGCAAGGGCGATAGCCCGCATCGAGAAGTTCTCGACTCCGCTAACGCTGCGCTCGAACAATAACATTTTGCGTAAGGTGAGTTAATAAATAATCTTTCTTTCAACTTATCACTTACTCTCAAAACAAAATAAAACTTTCTACTTTTAACCTGTGCTTTTGACTTTTGAATTTTAACTTTTGAATTTCTAAATTCCAGGTTAAAACTTCTTGTATAATATACCATTGTAACTGCCTCCATGCAAATTACTTTCAAATTATGTATAATTTGTACATGAAATCTAAAAAAGTACTTTTTCTGGAAGCATCGGGAGGCGGCGGACACATAAGTATCACAACTGCGATCATCCGGGCACTGAACAAAAAAAACCCCGACATACAAACACAACGCGCGGATGTGATGCCTCCCTTAGCTCACAAACTATATCAAGTTGCTTCACGCCAATTCGTTAACGCATTCTCCCTTCTCTATAAAGCAACTGACAATCACAGAAGCGAAATTATTACCGCCAAACTGAATAACTTGATAAGCAAGGAAAAATTGACTAAAATAATCCTTGAAAGCAACGCGGATCTGATATTCAGTAATTACGCGTTAGCTATAGCCGGGATTCCAAAAATTCTTGAAAAAATAGACAAACCCATACCCTTTATTGTCTTCGTACCAGACCCTTTTACTGTACACAACATTTATCTCTCAAAAAAAGCGGACTCAACGCTCGTTTCAACACTGGCCGTATATCAACTCGCCATAAATAACGGCATTTTGCCTCAACAATTAGAAATTACCGGACACCCTATCCGGGAAGAATTTATTAAAACACCAAAAGATACAATTCAACTTAAAAAAAATCTGGGCATTGATCCCGATATGTTTACAATTCTCTTCGGCGGATCAGGACACGGAGCTGAAAAAACCCTGGAGATACTCATCCATCTCGGTGCCAGACCCAGCGGTAATTTGATAAAACGCCTGATACGCTTAACAAATCTTGATTATAAAACATACTATAAATTATTTTTCAGGATTTTCAAACGCCAACACAAAAATATACCTCCTTTTCAAGCTATTTGTGTCTGCGGAGACAACACGGAATTAAAAGAAGAATTAGAACTTCTCGAATATCCTTCATACATAAAGCCGTTCGTGTATCTGAAAGCTGACAATATGGCAGAACTGATGCATGCGTCTGACCTGATTGTCGCCAAAGCAGGCCCCAATATATTATTTGAATCAATCGCAACCGGCAAACCTTTTCTTGCGACATACCACATCAAAGGACAGGAAGACGGCAATATTGATCTCATCAAATACGCTCAACTTGGATTTTCTGAAAAAAATCCGCAAAACACCGCTCATTTGATAGAAATTATCTTAAAGAACAAAGAACTATTGAACCATACACGTCCCGGAATTTCATTTATCCGTAATACGCAAAATGATGCGGCGGCAAAAATAGCCAACCACATCCTGAAATATCTGAACAAGACATGATAACCATAAAAATTACCGGGCATTCAAATAAAATCGATCTTGAAACGGCATGGAACAAAATAATCGACATTGAAAAATACCCGCAAAGAGTAAAATATGTAAAAAAAGTAAAAGTACACAATACAGGCCTCGGCTCGAAATGGGATGACATCACGACAATTCTTTGGATTCCTATCAAAATGCGGCACACCGTCAACTATTTACAAAAAAACAAAGAATACGGCTTTAAGGTATATATGTATTTTGGCGGCTGCATGGAACAAAAATACACCCTCTCCCAAAAAGACAAAAAATTAATAATACATGCATTAATTACATTTGATTTGGGAAATAAACTCCTCAATGCCTCCTTAGGTTTTGTTTTAAAAAAACGGCTCAGAAATATGCTCATATCTAATTTTAAAAAAAACGGCGCTGAAATATACCCGGATAATAGGATATAATATTTAAATATTTTTATGCGCATTTTATTTGCTACAGATCAATACCTACCCACCCCCGGAGGGATCTCTGTCGTAACCCAAAGAATTTCCGCTGCTCTCGCGAAAAAAGGCCATACAGTCGCGATTATCGCACCATCAACCGACTGGAAATTCAGAAAAGAATCCACAGACGGAGTCACTGTCTACAGGATTCAGTCCATGCTTATACATAAATTAAAACAACTCCGGTATTCACCCGCGTTTCTATACCGGAAAAAAATATATCATACGATCACAGAATTCCGGCCGGATATAATACACCTCGAAACCCCCAATACTATCGCCAGCGAAGCCCTGGATGCAGCCCTGAAATTCAATATTCCGTTGATTGCCACATGCCATATTATGCCGGAAAATATATCGGGCACGCTGCCTTTCTTACCCTCCAAAATGGGAAAAATGATCGGAAACCTCTACATGAAACAAGCAATAAAAGTTTATAACAAAGTAAGCCTGGTTACTGCTCCGACGCCCATCGGCACCGCCATTTTACAAGCCTACAATATAACAAGTCCGACTATGCCGCTTTCCAACGGTATTGACTTGAAAGCATTTCGCATACCCTCAAAAGAAGAACAAGAAAAATTTCTGAAAAAATATAATTTTCCGCTTGATCCGATGATTTTATACATAGGCCGGTTGGATAAAGAAAAAAAAGTTAATATTCTTATAGAAGCACTTCAATATATCAAAAAATCGCAACCTTTCCATGTTGTCATTGAAGGAAAAGGCCAGCAAATGGAAAATCTCGAAAATTCGATACAAAAATTAGGACTGCAAAATAAAGTATCATTTATCGGATATATCGCGGAAGAAGAACTATGCGCGCTATACTCTCTTGCGGCAATATTCGTTATGCCAAGCACAGCCGAACTGCAAAGTCTGGTAACGATGGAAGCAATGGCGCTTGGATTACCTGTTATTGGCGCGAAAGCCGGTGCTCTTCCGTATCTCATCAAGCCGGATGAAAATGGTTTCCTTTTCGAGCCTGACGATCCGATAGATTTAGCGCAAAAATTACAGCAATTGCTCGAAAATCCGGATCTGCGGCAACGTATGGGGAAAAAAAGCCTGGAACTGATTAAAGAACATGATATAAATAATATCATCGAAAAAATGGAAGGACTCTACGCCAAAATAATCAATGACAACAAAAATACTCACGCTTGACATGTAATATGCTCTTTGC
>JAHIGH010000194.1 GCA_018900295.1 Patescibacteria group bacterium
AAAACTGGACATGGGACAAAAGTATCAACGATTTAGAAAAGATTCTGTTAGAAAACCCTTAGGCTTAGAATGAATTTATCTCAAAACATCATTGGAAATTATACATTCCTTCGCGGGAACTTTACAGGGTTTAACCTGAACTTTACCGGCATTGGAAACTTTTTTCTGCATATTTTTATTGCCGCTGGCTTATTCGTTATTTTTTATTTATTTGGGGAAAAACTGAGAAAATTATTTTTTAATAAAAATAAAAAGTTTAACTTTTTTGTCAATATTTCTTTAGGCTATATCGCAATCGGGACAGGAATAGCGCTGCTTGGAGCTTTTTCATTACTACAACCAGAAATTATTTGGGCTTATTTAATAATTATTACTCTAATTTCACTCTACCCCTTCCGTTTCGCGCCTTTGAGAAAAGCCTTTCTATTTTCTCTCCCAAAAAAAATAAAAAATGCTTTGCCTGCGTACAAAGATATCGCCTCTTGGGGTGTATTTTTATTTATTCTAATATCTTTTCTGCGTCTGATGACTCCCGAGATAGCGGAAGATGTCTATCACACCGATCTGCCTCGTCTATATCTTGCTACTCAAACTACAATACATGAAACAAGAGATATTTTACATGTTATTCCATATCCTCAACTTGCGGAAATGGTTTACCTGATCCCGATATTTCTTGGAGACAAAGAAACGACACGGTTTATTCATTTTGGGTTTTATTTATTAATAGTTTTTCTTTTATTCGCGATAGCAAGAAATAAGGAAAATTCATTTACCAAATACGCGCCATTGCTATTTGTAAGCGCTCCGATGATGATTCGCTACTCGTCTACGCAATATGTGGATTTCTTTATGGTTTTTTCCTTTCTTTTGTCAATAATTCTTATTGAAAAGGGATTCTCTGTAAAAAATACAATCCTCTCGGCCATTATCTTTGGTTCTATTTTGTCTGTAAAATTATGGACACTTGTCTATATGCCTGCGGTGATTATATATTTGATCATTATTAATAAAAATTTAAAAATTAATAATCTTATAAAGCTCGTTACTGTTTTTATATTTTCATCCTTATCAGTACCGCTTATTTGGTATATAAGATCTTTTATCATCACAGGTAACCCGATTTATCCGATATTTTCAAAGCTGGAATATCTTGAAGTAAATAATATTGCCGCCCCATTGTCATCTAATTATTTTGGAATTAATTGGAATATGTTTTTACCTGAAAATATGGTTGTTTACAGCCCTCTTTTTTTTCTTGGGGTTATTTTTTTGTTTTTAACGTTTAATAAGGCTATCAAGCACATTAAGCATTTCCCATTATCCATATTTTTTATTCTACTCATGCTCGAACAATTTATTGTGAAAGTTGATTTGGGAAGATATTTACTTGCCTGGTATACGATTGCCATAACGATTGTTTCGGCAGGAGTATTTTTTATATTTGAAAAAAATAAATTATCGCGTATCATTTTTATTTGTCTTTTCTTTGTTATCTTTTTCTATTATTTTATAAATACAATATTGATATTGCCGTATGGCCTGGGTTGGGCGGACAAAAATGCTTATTTAACAAGAGTTTTATATAGAGATAACGCAAGCTATTATGATTTTGATCGTCTATTCAATAAGTGGATTTCAGATAAAGACCTCGTAGCTACAGACGGAATAGTCGGCTTTTATTACGCGGATTTCAACTATATTGATATAGGCTTTATTTTCAGTAAAGATAAAAGGTCATTTGATTTATTAAAAGAAAAAAAAGTTACCCGCTTACTGATAAAAGGCGGAGATATAGAATGGTTTTGTAAAAGACTCGCGATCAAAGGTTGTAGTAAAGAAAAGGTAAAACTACTCGCAACATATCCTCCGGACATAAAAAAATATAATCTCTACTCAATAGAAAAATAATTAATTCTTGTCTCCGCAACAATTCTAACGCGCAATACCCACCGCCTTCCACGCCTTCCACCTGGGAGGTGAAATAAGTTGACACCTAGGAAAAATATCGTTAATATTAAATTATGCCAGGAAGAAAAATACCCCTAATTACTAATCAGATATATCATGTTTATAATAGAGGTATTAACAGACAGCCAACATTCACAAATACAAGAGAATATAAACGCGCAGTAGAATCATTACAATTTTATCAAACCAGTAGTCCTCCAATTAAATTATCCAGATACCTACAGCTTGAAGAAAAAAGGGGAAATGAGATAATAGAAATAATGACAAAAATGAATAAAACAATAAAAATGCTTTCTTATTGTTTAATGCCAAACCATTTTCATTTTTTAATTAAGCAGGAATTAGAAAATGGCATAGCAAAATTTTTAAGCAATTTTCAAAATAGCTATACGCGCTATTTCAATGTCAAGCACAACAGAGATGGGCCATTATTCTTAGATCAATTTAAAGCAGTACGCATGGAAACAGAAGAGCAACTAGTGCACTTGTCGCGATACATTCATTTAAATCCGCATACAGGGTTTATAATTAAATCACCTACCGATTTAAAACATTATCACTGGTCATCTTTTCCAGATTATTTAAAACTTGGTAGTAATAGTGTCAATACCGAAATCATATTAAGTATGTTTAAAAATACTTATGATTATGAACAATTTGTCTATGACCAAGCAGATTATCAAAGGGATTTAAAAATGATTGAACACTTAGTCATAGAACATCCCTAGGTGTCCCGTTTATTCCACCTCCCAGGTGACAAACACAAACAGGTAACAAAATTCTATTATTTCGGCTTCTGTAACACAATAAAAATATTGGATTCCCCAAAAAGCTTCAATGAAATATCATCAACAAAAGTCACCCAATCGGAAAGAAAAAACTTTATAAACCTAACAAATTTCCCGGCTATTGGATTAAGAAAAAGAAAATTTCTTACAATCCCTTCTGTCTTCCTCGTTTCCAAGATAACAAACCCACATTTTTTAGATTTCTCCTCGAGTTCCTCCATGGTATATCTTCTTAAATGTCCGACTCTTTTATCAAATTCCTTTACCAATCCTAGTCTATATAGTGGCGCATTTCTTGAGGGAGTTGAGATAAAAACAATTCCACCTTTTTTTAAAAGACAAAAGATTTTTTTTAAAGCAACATAATCATCTTCTAAATGTTCTATGACCTCAGTAAAAATAATAAAATCAAACATACCCTTCGGTATTTCATTTGGGAAATTCATTGCTTTAAATGTAATGTTTTTTAATTCTAAGTATTTTGCACTTTCTACAGCGCTCTCAACCGCCCTTTGTGAAATATCTATTCCAACCAGAGTATTCCCTTTGTTTGCGTAATATAAACAAATCGTACCTGCACCGCAGCCAATATCTAAAATCCTTTTCGGAGGTTTTAAAAATTTATCTACTTCACTCAAGATATGACGATATGTGAAATTATTTTCATCTATAACGCGTTTTTGGGACTTAGTACCTTGATGGAATTCTTCATATTTTCGTGTTTTTCCTTGTTGACAAATACACATAAAAATTATTACTATATAAATTATAACAGATAAATTAAATGAACACATATAGTAAATTAATAAATATAATCTTTCTTACACTATTATTTACCTTGCTTCCCGTTAAAAGCTCATTTGCTACCGTTTTGTTTGATTCGACATTTGGTATAAATGGCAAAGTTATTACAAAGTATGGTCATGAATCATATATAAGCAAAACAATCCTTCAAGCAGACGGAAAGATAATTTCAGTTGGTGCTGCGTCAAATGGCAATAATCTCGACTGGGCTATTGCCCGATACAACTCAGATGGATCACTTGATAAAAATTTTGGAACTGATGGAAAAGTTACAAAAGATTTTGGAGGAGATGATTCCATTGCTGACGTTAAAGTTCAACCCGACGGCAAAATTATAGTAGGAAGATATAGTCACATGGCTGCAAATTTTCAGTGGACTTTAGCTCGCTTCAATTCAAACGGTTTAATAGATAACAGCTTTGGAAACAATGGAATCGTAACATCGTTCGCGGGAATTCATTCTGTTATGAACGACGTTGAACTACAATCAGATGGCAAAATCGTAGCTGCTGGATATCGTCAAAGCCAAGGACAGGATGATGTTGCAGTAACACGCTATAACCCTGATGGAACACTTGATAGCACCTTTGGAGGGGGAGATGGAATTGTCACCCTGCCGATCAGCACATGGATAACACCGAATGATCGCGGAAATGCTGCCGTCATCCAGCCTGATGGCAAGATTATAGTTTTCGGTGACTTTGATGCAGGATGGCACAATAAAATATTTCTTGCACGATTCAATTCCGACGGGAGTCTAGATACTAGCTTTGGTAGTGGTGGCAAAATAATTGACAGCTACGAATATCACAATGGAGCACGGGATATAGCATTGCAATCCGACGGTAAGATTCTTGTAACTGGGTCAACGGGTAATACGACATCTTCGGATAATACCTATATAGCCCGCTATGATTCAGATGGCAAGCTCGATACATCTTTTGGCGGTAGCGGAAAAATAGTAAAATCATTTTCCTCAGGCAACGACGGAGCAAATTCACTTATCCTACAACCAGATGGGAAAATAATTTTAGGAGGATATGAAGATACAGGAGGAGCCGCCGGTACAGATTTTGCTTTGAGACGGTTTAATACAGACGGCTCATTAGACACCGAATTTGGCACCGGTGGTTCCTTCGTCACTCCGATTGGCTCAGGAAGCGAATTAATTAATAGCTTGGCTTTGCAAAATGATGGTAAAATCATTGCGGCAGGGTCTGTTTCTAATTCTAATGGCTCTTATAATGATTGGGGGTTAGTGCGTTATCAATGGAAAAATGAGGAAACTCTCAATGTTCCATATTTTAGCCAAAATGAACCTAGCCCTTTTTGGGGACCGTCTGAATACGATCACGCATACAGTTTGGGCGCAACCGGTATGAGTGGGAGCATGAATTGGTGGGGATGCGCGGTCACATCGGTCGCGATGATGCTTAATTTTCACGATATTAAACAATTCGTAGATGGTTCCGTTATTGACCCAGGTTCGCTCAATCAATGGCTTAAAAAAAATGGAGGATTTGTAAAAGGATATGATGAAAAAGGAGAATGGTACTCATCCCTTGATTGGTCAAGAATTGGCACGCTTACAGAACAAATTTCTACGAGATCCGGCACACCAAAACTTGAATGGAAGCGTCTTGCTGCAACTGACGAAAATCTTAATACCGAACTTTCAAATAAAAGACCTCCAATAATTCAGGTCAAGAATACTCTCACCACATCGCACTTTGTAGTAGCGAAAGGCATAAAAGACGATAATTATTCAATAAATGACCCCGAATGGAATTATCCCGATCTAACAAACTTTAATAAAAACTTCTATCAAATTGATTCATTTAAGCCATCCAATACAAATCTTAGTTATCTCGTAATTGTGGTAAATCCTGAAGTAGAGATACTCGTTACCGACCCCCTTAATCGCAAAACAGGAAAACACATTATTAATGGAACAACACAATCTTACAATGAAATTCCAGAAGCATTCTATGGCTATGAAGAACCGATCAGCAACCCTGGCGATGGAGAAGACCCTAAATCTTTTGGGACAGGAGTTAATTCATTTATACTCCCGACTCCAACAAACGGTGATTATACAATTGTCCTATCCGGTAACAAGGAAAAATTTTATACTATCAACATCTCCACAACTGAAAAAGATGGCGCCCATTTGCTCAACACATTCCAGGGAACTACGGCTCCGAAAGATGACGACGTAAGTATCGTAAACTATTCGCAAGACATGCAATCTGATGTAGAAAAATCAGTCACCTTCGAATCGTTGAAATCTGATTTACGGGAATTATTCAACCTGGGACTTATAGACAATAAAAGAATTTATAATAGCTTACTTGTAAAAGTGAAATTAGCAAAAAAGGCCAGTGATATGAAAATTCAACCGCTTGGCAAGAAATTAGCTATCGCGAGCCTAAAAGTATTTCTTTTTAAGCTAAATACTCAGAGAGGCAAACACGTAAAAGAAGAAGCATACCAAATTCTCAGCAATGACGCCAGTCTTATTTTAAAAAATTTGTAAATAGGCGATCACAATGGATAACAATAATCAGTTCTTCCCCAATCAACTACCGAATCATGCAGACAAAGAATATGAGCAAAAAAATCTTTCTACTGTTCAAGATTTATCATTGCGTAAGCCTCAGGTAAGAAAAAGATTTTTACTAGCTCTATTTTTTCTTTTACTCCTAGTATTATTTATACAATTAATAAAATTAAAGGGGTCATCTCTGCATCAAGGGCAAAATAAAGCGATAATCCAACCAACTACAAATATTCAACAGGATAACACAAAAACCGGGGAATCCGCGTATGACATCACAACTCCTCCTCCTGGTAAATTATACTGCCAAAGCACCCGTTTGGGTATCATTATTGAATATCCTGAATATTTGATTTGTGATGAAAATGACGAGATTATTCTCAAAAGAAAAAATGATGAATCATTTGTAGCCCCTGAAATAAAAATCAGGCCTATTAGCAAAATGTACGCGCATTCTGATAATTTTGAAAAAAATATACTATCTTGGGCACATATGTCATGTTTTGGAGATGGGCCAATGGGATCATCCGATGGTACCATAATGATGGGTGGCACTAGTTGTCCGGAAGAAAGTATTATTTTGCAAAAAAATCATAATAAATATAATTTAGAACAATATAAAATTCAAAGAAAAATTGTAGCCGAAGCAGGCGGAAAAGTGCGCTGGGAAAGAAAAGAAACTGTTATATTTTATAAATTAGATACTCCTGATTATTTTACGGTTATGATCTACACAGATCCTCAAAGTTCCAATCCCGATATCCCTAATAATTTAAAAAATGAATTGCTTGATATTGCTGACTCATTTAGATACTTAAAAAACAGGAATTAATAAGGTAAAATACTCCTATATGGTTTCCGTTATTATCGTCAACTATCATGTTAGGAAAGAACTCTCTGCATGCATAGAATCTATTATTTCCAGCAAACCAAAAACTCCATACAAAATAATTGTCGTAGACAACGACGAAGAAAAATCCATTCGAAAAGAGTTGCAAAAAAGGTTCCCAAAAGTAATATATATTCCAAATGCTAATAAAGGATTCGGGCAGGGAAACAATGCAGGAGCCATGCGCGCGAAAGGGGACTACCTCTTCTTTCTCAATCCTGACACAAAACTTCTTAACAACAATATCGATATTCTGATTGATTTTCTAAATAATCATAAAAAAGCAGCCATAGTCGCCCCCCTTCTCTACAACAA
>JAHIGH010000258.1 GCA_018900295.1 Patescibacteria group bacterium
ATTGTTTTTATAATTTTACTAATTGCTTCTATCGCTATTTATTTTTATTATAATAAAAAATTATAACTCGCCATCTCGTTGCGCGTTATGCGCGGCAAGGAGGGAATAAAATCTATGTTTAGAAAACTCAAACATCTAACCAAAGAGTTGTTAGTCTTTTTGGTTATCTTTTCAATGGTCTGCTGGAGCGTCAGCTTGCCGTTGACGCACTTTATTAAAAACACCAAAGCGGCCGGAGGAATTGAATTAATGTCCATTGACGACGGCGGTTCTACGCCTGATGTTTATTTGGACAGTTTAAACACGCCGGAAGCGTTTTTAAAAATCGCCATTTATGAAACGGAAACAGGAACCAATACGCTTGACAGCGTAACTGTCCAGCTTGATCAAGCAATGAATTGCAGCGGCGCTATCTGCGATGTCAGTCCTTTTGATGCCGAGGTTGATCTTGGCAGCTTGTCAAATGCTTCAACTTCCGGGATTTCTCTTTGGCTGGATAACGGCGATGGAAATTTTGACAGTTCAGCGGATACTTTAATTTCCGCCACTCCAAGCGCGTGGGCAATTCTTAATAATCCCTGCCCGCCTCCAGATAGTCTCAACAATACTTTATGGCAGACTACTTTTTCTAATTTGAATTTAACAATTCCGGCTTTATTTGCCAGCCGCTTAACAGTATTTGTGGCGGCAAGCGCCGCGGCAAATCTTGACGCTTCCACCTTGCATAAATTTATGCCTATTATTACGCAAAACGGCATTGATATAAGCACTACCGCAACAAATCCGTCTATTTCCGACTTTCCTTCTGAAACATGCGGCTGGATGTTTATGCCTGTTACTCTTGGCACAGAAGGAGGCGGCGGCGGCGACAGCGCGCCTCTTGTTATTTCAGAAATACAAACTTCCGGCGCGGGAGTTAATGATGAATGCATAGAAATTTATAATAGGACGGACCAAACAGTAAATACAAGCGGAATTGTGCTTGGATACATAGCATCCACAACATCAAGCTTAAGCGCATGGAGCGCGACTTCAACGCTTGATATTAATATACCTGCTTACAGCTATTATTTAATAGGCAAAAGCGGCGGCGTATATGACGGAGGCGGGGCGGACGAAACTTACACGGAATTTTCTTTAGATGAAACAGGCGGTTTTGTCGGCTTAATACATCCTGAATATGGAATAATTGATATGGTCGGCTATGGCGCGCTTGCCTCTCCATTTTTGGCAGAAGGCGCGTCCCCCGCGCCTGCTCCGTCAGCCGGCGGCTCAATTGAAAGAAAAGCGTACCCGAGCTCTAGTCCAAGCACAATGATTGGCGGAGTTGATAGCGCGAGAGGCAATGCTTCTGACACTAATAATAACAGCGCTGATTTTATACTCCGAGACCCATCTGATCCGCAAAACGCTTCTTCTGATCCTGAAAGCGATATGATGTTGACCACGGAAAGAGGAATAGTGCTTAATGAAGTTCTGTACAACACTGCTTCCGGAGACGGCTGGATTGAAATTTACAACGCATCTACTACAAAGGATATTGTCTTGACTGATTATGTAGTGGAAATCGCCACTACCACCGCGACCAGCACCGCGCATATTTATACTATCCCAGCTCTAACTCTTTCTTCCGGCGGCTTTGCGCTTATTGAATGGAATGAATCCGGAGGAACTGATGACACTGATTCATCTGACGGATTGGCAACTCTTTATGCCGAGTCAAAACTTAATATGTCAACTCTTGGCGGCGACATTACTTTATGGAATGACAGCGGAGCTATTGTTGATTATATCCAATACGGCGGCTCCGGCAAATACAATCAAGCAAACGCTGTCGCCGCGGGCAAATGGGCCTCCGGCGATTTCATACCCGGCAGCAATTATAACGCGTCAATCGCTCGGCAAGGAACAGCCGGCGACGATTATGACGACAGCATTGACTGGATGCCTATGTCTTCTCCGTCAGCCGGCTACCCTAACACGGGCGGAGATTCAACAGCTCCGACAGCCGTAACTAATGTGGTTTTAACTGATTCCGATGTTTCCAATTACGGCTTAAACGGCCTAGACATTAGAGTTTCTTGGTCGCCGGCAAGCGCTAATGATTCGTCATTTGACCGTTACGCGCTTTACATACTGCCAAATGGAACATCCCTTGACACAAACCAGCATACTTCTCTTGCTAATCTTTACGGCCAATATTATTATGAAAGCGGCACTGCTTCTACAAGCTATGCTTTTACAGGAGGATCCGGCATGTTATATGATAGCGCCGGAAACGCTCTTGGCACAGGATCGTATCAAGCCCATGTAGTGGCAATTGATTTTTCCGGCAATCGCTCTTCAGCTGTAAGCTCTCCTGTCGCAACTCTAACCGGCGAAGGCGCGGGCGAAGCTGGAGCTGATACTGTTGACCCGATGATTGACCACATGAATATTTGGGAAGCCCGCGCCGAAAGCGATATAACTCTTTACGCTCGCATGGGAGACGATCGCGACCAATGCGCTATAGCAACCTCATCTATAATTTGGAAAATAGGAAATGACGCGTGGGCAAACGCCACGACCACCGCCTGTGTTCTGCCTGCCATGATTGGAAATGTCTGCTTGCGCGAATGTACTGTTTCCTGGCCGGCAAGCGGCTGGGACGCTGACACAACTATATATTATTATTTGGCGGCTTACGACCAAGCAGGCAACAGCACATTCTTGGGTATGTATCCGACAACCAACGAAACCGAAGCGAGAAATAGCGTATATGTTGACAGCGTAAATAACAATAGCGGAATTGATTTTATCGCGACTGCTGACTGGGATGATGACGGAACTGTTGCCGACATATCGGGAACCGTGCTGAATGAATCCGGAACTCCCTTACAGGACGCTTTTGTTATGATTGAAGGCGTGGCAGCCGCAACCGCGACAACCACGGCCAATGGCGCGTTTACTTTTGCCGATAATGCCATCAGGCATCCTTGGGCGGAAATAAAGGTTTTGAAAAGCGGCTACATGAGCGAAATGAGAAGTGTTGCCAGAGACAGCAGTGGAATAGAAATCCGTTTATTCACCGGCGATATGAGCGTATCAACAGCAGGAGGAAACGGAATCGCGTGGACAGCGCCAATGGATGGAATGATGATGTCGCCGATTAACATTGCCTGCTCCGGCGACTGCTCAACCGTGCCAATGCCAATGGCGGAAATGCCGATTATCATCAGCTTTTTCAATCAAATGGATTCCAGCACCATTAATGACACGGACGCTTCCAATGCCGGATCAAATATTTATGTTACCTCTGACGGCAACACCAAAATCCCCGGCTCTGTTAAATATGTTTATAATGAATCTTATGGCACCAGCGAAGCGCGATTTTATTCAAGCACTAATTTAAGCTATAATACTTTTTACATGGTTGTTCTTACTCCTAATGTTAATGACATAAACGGCAACCCGATTGAATCAAATAGAACAAGCGGAAATTATGAATTCTCTTTCAGTACCATGGCTGACGGCACAACGATGTGGGACGGCGGATATACTGACTTTGCCGACGGCGGAATGTATATGCCTCCGTATGTCATAGGAACAAATCCTACTCCGGGTTCTTACAATATTCCTCTTGGAGCCATACTTACTGTTAAATTCAGCGAACCAATGGATCCGACATCAATTTCCAGCGCGGTTACTCTATATCCCCCAGTTTCAGGAACAACAATAAGTTTGGACAGCGCTACCAAGCAAGTCGCCACCATCTCGCACATCGACGCGCTCGCCGCCAATACTACTTACGAAATACGGGTTATGGGATCTGCCAAAAGCCAGCTTGGAGTATGGATGGGCGACCCAAGCGCCTGCGGCATTGTAAGCCCTGACGCTTGTTTGGCAAATACAACGCATTACACAACAAGCTTCCAAACATCAGCCGTAAATGACGAAACAGCCCCAACCATATCAGGATCTTATCCTGCCAACAACGACGGCATTACCAATTCGTCCGTTGTTGATGTGGCGGTTCCTTCAATGGAAATCGGATTTTCAGAAGCAATGAATCCAAGCACTATTACTTCTCAAAGCATCACTTTAAAAAAAGGCACTGTAAGCATAGCCGGCTCGGCAAATTATGATCCAATGTCTAACAGCGCTAAATTTTCGCCTTCAAGCGCGCTTACCGCGAATAGTGTTTATACCTTAACAGCGTCAACCAGCATAACTGATTTGTCCGGAAACAGATTAAACATCTCAAGCGGCAACAATATTATCAACTTTAAAACAGGAAGCTCAGATACGCTTAATCCTGAAGTTTTATACGCGAACGGAGACGACTACCAAATAGCTATCACTTTCTCCGAGC
>JAHIGH010000195.1 GCA_018900295.1 Patescibacteria group bacterium
ATAAAAAGCAGTCTGTACTTCCTCGGGCGTCCCGACACAATCAAACGGCTTTATCTGCATAACTCCGAGAAGCTTTTTGTAAATAGGAACTAAAGTCGTTTTAGTAAAAAGATTTTGTCCGAAAATATTTAAAAGTTCCTGTTTTGGCAAAAAAGCGGAAAGCATAGCATACGTAAAAGCGCATTTGGAACACTCAAGACACCACTTTCTATCTGTTTTTTCTGTTATTTTAAAATTCCTGTTACAGCTTGAAAATACCGGAAAATACTGCGGATAGTTAACAAAACATTTTGTTATTGCAATTTCACTAAAAGGACGAAGTAGTGAGAAATACGCCACATCCGGTGTAAGAAAATTCTTTACATATTCCTGAAATAACATCTCAAACTCAAAAGACTTACTCCATTGATGGTTTATGCTTTCTCCTAAATATGTCGTATTACCGTAATTCGCGCTCTGCTCATTAGAAACAATAATATACCGATAATCATAAAGAAGCGCTGCCAGAAGCCCGATAAAAGCATAAATAGACGAAACGGGCACATGGCCGTTATATATATCCGGTCTTTTATTTAATTCCAAAAGCCTTGGATCAATTTCCCGCCTTATATGAATTAAATCAACACCAAGTAATTTAGTTACTTGCTCTTTAATCGTGTGAGTTTCGACCGCGAATCCTGTAAATGGTTTTCTCAAAGACTTCAAGAATTCTGCCGCTACAATAGAATCTTTCCCTCCTCCGATACCTACCAAAGACCGTTCCGTTGGTGCAACCAAAACCCCCTCCGTCTCCCCCTTATCAGGGGAAGAAACTGAATATTCCCTCCCTGATAAGGGAGGGTTAGGGAGGGTTCTATTATCTTGGGAGGGGTTAAAAGGGAAAGAAATTAACCCGCGGAAATCAATCTTGTTCTGATAAAAAAATTCACCCAGTCCTTTTCTATATAAAGTATTCCAAAATTCCGCTTGTCCTTTTGATAGCTGAATATTTTCAAAAACAACTTGCTTCGGACAATAAAGTTTGTAATAACTGATACCAAGTGCAAGAGATAGACTGTTAAGAACATTGTTTAATAAATTTTGTGGAATATTTGAAATCGACTGATTAGCAGGAAATACCAGCGTTTCGGTAAAATTTATTATCTCACTTCCGTGTTCCAACCGATAAAAAAACGCTGCCTCCCTCCGCTCCGGCTCCCAAACAGGCCTTTCATAGATAAACTTACTATTTTGCCCCATATTCTATCAGAAAGTATACCAAGTGACCTTATTTAAAGCAAATCTGCTGCTTGCGATCTATTATCAAAATGTTATAATTATATTATATGAATAAAACGATCCTACAAGTACCGGTAAGTCAGGAATTGAAAATTACGGCTGAAAATGTTGCTATCGCTCAGGGATTTTCATCATTACAGGAAGCTGTTAGATTATTCCTAAATAAACTTGCTCAAGGCAACTTACAGATAACTTTTGAAGAAACAACTCAATTATCTGCTAAAGCGATTAACCGTTATAATACTATACTTAAAGATATTGAAAAAGGGTCCAATGTTTATGATGCAAAAAATATTGATGAATTAATGAAACAACTTCACAATGCTTCTTAACTATACTAAAAACTTTCTCAAAAATTACAATAAACGAATCGCTGGAAATAAAATGCTTGATAAAAAATTTCAAAAAAGACTGCAGTTATTTTTACAAAATCCTAAAACCCCGCTGCTCAAGGATCACAAACTGACCGGCGCAAAGAAAAAATTACGTTCTTTCTCTATTTCCGGAGACATACGAGTTATCTATTATCAGGAAAAAGAAAGAATCTTTCTTTTCGATATCGGAACGCATAATCAGGTATATTGACTGGAAACCATATGATTCAAAGGCCCGTGCCCGTGGCCTATTTGAAGAAATTGCCCGCCTTTTATCGCACAGTCTATATACTTTTTTGCTGTTTTTACCGAGTCTATAAGCGTGCATCCATCGGCCAGTTTCGCCGCAATCGCCGAAGAATATGTACATCCC
>JAHIGH010000022.1 GCA_018900295.1 Patescibacteria group bacterium
CATTATTGAACCCAAATCACCTTTTGAAGCGATGAGTGGAAATGACGGACAAGTACAGCAGGTGAGTTCATCGCTTTGCGGCAATGGAAAATGCGAAGGCCCCGAGACAATTGAAAATTGCAAACAGGATTGTAGCCGGAACTTCAAAACATCAGCAGGAAAACTCCAGGGCATGATATTTGGTTTTGGCCTTCTTGGATCTGTATTGATGCTTGGACTTTTTACAGCACTTAGAAAATTAAAATTCCTTGAGAATCAAAAAAAGATCATCTTAAAACTTACGGGTAAAAAAGTAACCTTGGTTCTTATTACATTAACCATTTTGTTTTTAATTTTTACAATAATTGCTATTCTATTTAATAGAAATCCGGATGCGGCATTGTTGGAACAGAGTGAACAGCCGGGAAAAGCGATTATGAATCAGGAGCAAGAACCGGTGTTAAATGGCAGTAATCAAGAAAGCGGCATTTGCGGCAATAATATTTGCGAACCCGGACTTGGCGAATCAAAAGAAATTTGTCCGCAAGATTGTTCGGGAGGGAATTAATTTAAAATTTGATAATTCCTCTTCGTCTAAAGAAAAGCAACATTGACCCCATGATAAAAACAATCGCCATGACAAGCAGGCTTCCATATAAAAATCTGTCAGCTAAATATAAAAATGTCTTTTCGTAAAATAGATATCGGACACTTATTTTCAAGCCGTGAATAATGAAACTGTATAGAACTCCCAGGAAAAACAAGTTACCATATCCAAAATTTGCCGTTTTAATTAATTTATAAGCAGAAGCGGCAATACATATTTCCCAAACCCACTGGCTTATCCTTATTGACATAAGGTTATCATCAATTTTAAGTCCAAACAAATACTGCCAGGCCACAGCCCCGATGGAAATAAGAATAAGATACCAAATTGGCCTAATGTATTCTCCTAAAGTTTTGCCAAAAATTTTAATCCTGAATATAGCTAAGACGGAAAAAGAGATAATAATTACCAGAAGAATCATAAAGAAAACCGGATCGCTGCGTTTTTCCAAAGAAGGAATTTGTGGTAAAAGATCCAGTTTGTCACCACTGGTAGTAAATGCTATACCGCTCTGTGGGCAATCGACTTTTTGATTCCCAACAAAACACTCTCGGTTTTTTGTCTCGATTTTTCCTGAGTAATAGGCAATAGTCCTCATATTTCGATCAACTCAATATATGATTCTGAGCTTGTCTAATGGGTCATCTATAAAATCCACCAAGCCTGGGTAGAATCTGAGTTTTAACTAAAATAATTCCCAAGACTGTTAAGATAATTATGACAATGATATCGATAAGCAATTTTTTATTCTTCATAACCTCCTTTCAAACCAGTCATCAATCACCTCCCGTTTTTTTTTCCTACCTGATATAAGTTAAACAAATGAAAATAAATTTTGCAACCCCGCTTTTCTATTTGTAACTATTCACAGTCCCAACATAAATGTTATTGTTCGAGCGTAGTCGAGAACTATTTATTTTAAACTTCTCGATTCGCTACGCTCACTTGAAGAATATCGTGTTAGAAGTGTGAACCCATTCTTCTATTTCTGCTAGAGATGGTTAAGAAATCTCATATGATAAATAAAAAGGTAGATTTTCCTGTTTCATTAGAAAAACATAGAATATATAATGCAGGAAAGGCTATGCTAGAAAGAGGGGAAATAATATATTGGTATTTAATTATAGAGAATATAAAATTATTTAAATTTATTATCCAATATAAGCTAAGGTTTTTTCTACTTAAACTAAATTTGACGGAAAGTCTTTGGTTATAATCTTTTAATTTTTTCCCCATCCCTGTCTCAATTCTGCAATATGTCTCAAATTCTGAAATGCTTGGATAATTGAGTTGTGAAGTATAGGGTATTAATTCCTCCATTTAAAACACCCCTGCCTACACCCCGTCGCTTGAAGCTTTGGCGTATAAGAGGCCGGCAGTTCTCCTTCAATGCTCGGCTAGAGATTCAGAGATCAGTGATAGAGCTTTATTATTAAATGACAGAAATAAAGAATATCTCTATAGAGCAACATAAACACTCATAACACATAGTCTATATCAACCTGATGATATAGTACTTGACATTACTATATCATTCTGTTAATATAGTATCATGAATACGGAAACACATAATAAAGTCAGTATTTACCTTCGTAATCAACTTGCACAAGCTGAAAACAGACTCAAAGCATATACCGTAGATCGGGAAGGGAAAGCCTACCTTAAACGAAGCGCAGCTTTGATACTTGAGAAATATGTCAATGACTTCACAAAGTTAGGTAAGGAACCACGATGGATTGCGGTTCCGGGACTTCGCGGCGCAGGGAAGACAACACTTCTTGCACAGATATACATAGAGCTTACTTGCAGTCCTGCATGCAAGCTTTATATTTCTTTGGACGAAGCAAAGCGAGTATTAGGCGTTAATCTGGCTGATATTCTTAGCGTTTACGAAGAATTGCTTGGAAAGGTTTATGAGGATCTAGATCAACCCGTCTACCTTTTTATTGACGAAATACAGTATGAAGAGAATTGGGGGTTAGTATTAAAGAACTTGTATGATAGGAGTAAAAAAGTATTTATTTTTTGTACAGGTTCTTCTGCCGTCTCAATACAAACAAATCCGGATGTTTCAAGACGAGTGGTATTCGAGAAACTCTATCCCATGTCATTCACTGAGTACATGCTTTTAAAAGATTGCAAATTTCCAATAGTAGGGTTAGGGAAAAATATCAAAGAGACACTTCTTAACTCGTCCAATGCAAAGGAAGTATATATCAAGTTGAAAAAGTTTCAAGGCGGTGTTAATAAGTATTGGGTTGGAATAAATAGGCTTGAGATAGACAACTATTTGAAATACGGGACGCTTCCTTTTACTCTTCAATATAACCAGGAACCATTGATTTATGCGCAGATTGAGCAAACCTTAACAAATATTCTCAGTAAAGATATTCCGCAATTAAGCAAATTTGATCAAGCAACAATGGCGAAGTTAAATCAAATTCTCTACGCTGTTTCAGGTTCGAGTATTACCAGTCTTACGGCACTATCCAAGACTTTCTCTATGGCAATAAATACGCTTACGGATGTTTTTGAGGTATTTGAAAAAGCAGAATTGCTTCTTCGAATTTATCCTCATGGCTCGCATTTTGGACAAGTAAGAAAACCCTCAAAATACTTATTTATCTCTCCGGCTTATCGAAGTATGTTTTTCAACCTTTTCGGAAGCACGTATACATACAATAACTACAAAGGGCAGTTGCTTGAGGATGCTGTAGGCCTGTATCTCTATCGTTTATTAGGGTTACGTTTTGGGACAAGCCTTACATACGATAGCGCAGAAGGCGGAGCAGATTTCATTGTCAGTTTTGACAACAAAAAAATAGCCATAGAAGTTGGATATGGAGACAAAGATTTCAAACAAGTGGAGGCAACAATGCAAGGGATTAACGGCGCTTATGGTTTTTCAATATCTCCTTCAAGACTTACATATGTTGAAGAAAAAAATGTGGTATCAGTACCACTAAGTTATTTTTTGCTTACATAAAGCCCCGCCACCTTACCTGTGAAACACCCCTGCCTGCACTCCGTAGCACAAGTTTTGCGCGTAAGAGACCGCATTTTGCTACTTAGGAGTATAATTTATCCTCTTCTTTTGGCCGTACGAACACACTTAAGGGGTTTCCTGCTGTTTTGGATAATAATTATTGTCGAAATAGTTAGCAAAAAGATTGTCAGCAATTGGAATCCGTACCCTTCTAAGTGGGAAAATGCGGCACCTCCGCCAAGTCCCAGAAAGGCCAAAAATGACAACCCGCAGACAGCGCA
>JAHIGH010000023.1 GCA_018900295.1 Patescibacteria group bacterium
TAATTATCGTACCTTGTACTATTTGGGATGGTTCTGTAATACGGCTGGACATAAGTACCGGAGCTACGTGTATAACCACGCACTCTGTAGCTATATGCTTCCGCCTTGGGAGATGAAGTCAAAACACCTATCGTTAAAGAAAATATGGCTATAGTCAAGACTAGTACTTTTTTCATTTTTATCTATTTCCTTATGAGCATATCATAACATATTATTAATTTTCGTCAACATATGATTGCATACCCTCCATAAAGGAATTGGAATTACCCGAATAGCTGTCAACATCATCTTGGGTTATGCCGTTTTCTTCCGCCCATTCATACCCAGCCTCATGTCCGCTACAATCCACGGTGCAAGGATAGCCATTATATTCTAATGAATCATTGTTTATATTCACATCTTCATCGTTTTGGTCGGATTCAATATCTTCATCAGAATAATCATAGGAATTGATAGGAGATGTGTTTGGAGTGATACTCGTTGTCGTGTCGGAACCAAATATGGAGTTAAATCCAAAGAAAACAAACCACATTATTATGATTGCAATAATCCACCCAACAATGTTTTTCATCTTTTATTATTTTTTTCCTCTGTTTCTATTTTTCGTCAATTTTCATGTTCACTCAGTGAGTATTTTTTAAATATATCTCTCCGCAAGTACTATACTCATTATTTCGTTGATCTCCATAAATTCGCATACTTGCTTCATAAGCAGATGATACACCAAATTGATTGCAACTTTGTATAAGAAATATTTATTACTTACGTTATTTTGGCAGTCATGGACTTGATTATTAGGCTGATTAATAATCTGAACTACTTTCCTAAAATTAGCACTGTTACATTACTGTTTATACCATAAAAATCCCCCTCAATGGTATAACTTCCTGCTTCAATATAATCACTTGAAAACATGATATCAGCATGTATTTTACTTTTCGTCCACTCGCTGATTATATCTTCTTTATTTGTAAATCCCATGGCAAGATTTTCTCCAAGATTTTCATAAAAATATCCAAGATTGATCGCCACTTTTGTATATGGCAGTCCGCTTTGTGTTGCCTCATGGCTATAGTCTTGAGTGTCAAGTATAGTTTTTGCTCTTATGTAGGCTACATAATCAAGCATTTTATTTTCCTTTAGTAACTTCAAATTTCTCTTTTGTCTTTTTTCCCGACTTTCGCATTTCAGTGTCCCTCGAATAAACTGTGGATAAGTCTAGTATCTGGGTCAAGCTCGCTTTCAGTGACTAGTTCGATTTTACCTATCCTCACTGTTCCTTTGCCTACTCTTCCTAAAAGTTCAATTGCTTTTTCTAGGGAGTAATCAATTTTGGTCAAATATTTTTCTGTTTCCTTCATGACCAACAGGCTCACAAAACAAAGAGTAAGATGAGCCTTAATCCGTTGTGGAAGAAAATGGAAAATGGGTCTTTCTTGTAAATCGTGTTTGGACATTCGAAAGGCTTTTTCTACCTGCCATAATTGATGATATTGAGTGATGATTTCCGGAATCTTACTTAAATTATCTTTGTTAGTGAAATAGCCTTTCAAGCCATCAAATTGTTGATCCAGCTCAATTTGATCCTCGTCAATTCCTACGACTTCGGATTTGCCTGCAGTTAAAAGATATTTACTTTTTCGAACTACCGCCTTTTTGGTAGCCAGTTTTTGTTTTAGTTTAGTTATAGCACGATCTCGATTTTTAGCATCCAACTTAGCTCTCCCAGCCGAATAATCCACAATCAGTCGCTTGTTCTCTATGGTCGTTTCAAAAATGAGTTGCTTGGCAAACTGATGGCCAAGTATTTGTTGAGTTAGTATTTTGGAGATACTTTTAAGCCGGGCTCCCACGATGTAATTAATGTGAAGAGAATCCAAATACTCCAGATTATCTTTCGATAACATCCCGGCATCGGCTACAACGGTAAGTGCCGGAAAAGAGTATTTTTGTCGAATAGATTCTACGGCTTTAATAAAAGTGTGGCCTTCAAAAGTTCTCCCCTCATATAAATCAAAGTCGAACGGAAACCCATAGCTATCCACAAATAGACCAATCAGGACTTGAGGAATATCCATCCGGTGATCTTTAGAAAATCCTTTTTGACGAATCTCGTCCTCTTTGGTGGTTTCAAAGTAAAGCGTAGTCACATCATAAAAACAAACAGAGATGCCTTGCGGATGCCGGTTCGACACAAAATCAAAGGCAATTCGAGTCAGAGTATCTTTATCCATGGTATCCAAAAACCGGTACATGGCATCCTTTTTAAGATTAATGCCCAGATATCGATCTAAATATCGCAAGGTCGCGGCTTTGCTTTTAGGATATGCAATCCGTGCAATAACCAGATCTCGAAGCAGGGTATTAGGGAAGCCAATTCGATCGTAAATAGTACCAAATACCTGATGGAATCCAGTAATTTTCCAGCTCACGAGCTTAGCGGTAGGAAGTTTTATTCCGGCAAACAAAGATAATTGATTGGCGTATTTCCACTCATGAAGCAGTTGTTTAGCTTTTAAGCTCAATGCTTCAATTTCAGCTAAAGTTGAAGCGCATCCTACATGTTGTTTCACAATAAACCGGCCTGTTTGTTTTTCGCCCAACTGGAAACAAGTTGAGTTTCGGGATTTAGTTTTACGGATAAACACAATATTGCAATTGTACCAATTTCAGTGTCCCAGCTAAAAACATGAAAGCTTGATTAATCAACCTAATTTAACATTAAAATGATGAAAATTAACAAATTTGCGAAAGTCGGGAAAAAATGGCTTTTTTGCCTTTGTATCTGCTATTCAATGAGCGATAAATCGCTCCATTACTCTTTATTGTGTTGCGGTTAATGAAATTGGTAATAACGGATTTAAATAGCTGATATTATTTGATATTAGCGAGAGTAAA
>JAHIGH010000196.1 GCA_018900295.1 Patescibacteria group bacterium
AAACTCCGTTCAGCGGAACTGTTGTTGCGGCCGGATAAAACTGTCAGTCTTATAAGACGGGCGGAAACGACGCAGGATTATTTTGCAACTTTAGATTTTTAGTAATTGTCTACTGTCATTGCGAGAGCGCAGCGAAGCGAGCTCGCCTGCTTGACAGGCGTGTGCCGCACCACGATAGTGGGCGACGAAGCAATCTCGTGGTTTTACAAATTAGGTACTGTCTATAATGAAAATTTCAGTCATCGCCCACCCTAACGCCAAAAAACCACGAGTAGAGAAAGATTTACTCAATACCTTGCATGTTTATGTGAGGCAGCCTCCTCTTGAGGGGAAAGCCAACAAAGCAGTAGTTGAAGCGTTAGCGATATACTTTCATACCAAAAAAAGAAATATTATTTTACTGTCCGGTAAAAAATCCAAAAACAAACTTTTTGATATACCCCTACGTTTTCAAAATACAAAAGTATAATGCCTAGCGTAGCTTTGAATTCTAAGCTATTTATATTTTAATAACAAATTAATCCTTATTTTGAAAGTTACGGAGGCATATACGGCCACGTCGCGCAAAGCGCTATGCGGCGTGCGACTAATTATTTGTAAACTCAAAGCGAAGTGGCATATAATCGGTGTATGAAGACAACTTTTATTTTCGTCAGCAGCCTCTTAGCATTTATCTCCCCTCTCATTTACGCAAAAGCAATACTCAAAGGGCAAGCAAAGCCTCACAGGACTACACGATTTGTGTTGCTTATTATTACTTCACTCGCGACAGCTTCTCTTTTTGCCCAACATGACACGGTTGCCGTCTGGCTTGCCGGAGTATCAGCATTGCAATCGATTCTGCTTTTTGGATTAAGCATCAAGCATGGAATGGGAGGATGGGCAAAAACGGACATTTTATGTTTGTTAATTGCGCTCGCGGGAATAGTTATTTGGCAAACAACCAAAGACCCCTCTCTCGCGCTTTATGCGTCAATCGCCGCCGATTTTACCGGTATGTTGCCGGCTGTTATCAAAACTTACAAATACCCCCGTACTGAAATCTGGAGCTTCTTCTTACTTGACGTTTTCGCTGCAATATTTAGCCTGTTGGCAGTAAAGACGTGGACAGTGCAGGAATTTTCTTACCCGTTATATATAATGATAATAAATTCAATTATGGTTTTATTAATAATAAGGCCAAAACCCACGCGAAAAAGTATATAATATATCCATGGGGCAACTTATTTTGATCAGACACGGAGAAACAGACAAGAACTTAAAGAAGATTCTTCATGCGGTCAATGATGCGCAAACTCTCAATGTGACCGGCAGGGAACAAATCGGGAAAACGGCAAAGCGATTAAAGGAATTATCGCCGGTCAAAATCTACACTTCTACTGAAAAAAGAGCTGTCGAAAGCGCGCAAATTCTGGCACAAAAACTAGGTATCCCAATGGAAGAGATGGATGGGATACAAGAGCGCAATTGCGGAATATTTACAGGAAAATCGTGGGATGAAGCGAAAAAAGTATTGGACTCGATGGCTCTGAAAGAAAGATACGATTATGTCCCGGCCAATGGTGAATCATGGAGGATTTTTGAAACTCGTCTCAAAAATGCCGTCAGAAAAATTATAAAAGAAAATGAAAATAAAACAGTTGTGGTAGTTACTCATGGCGGTGCGATTAAGGCTTTGATACCCCTTTTACTGAAAGTTTCTAAAGAAGAAAGCTTCAAGCATGTCCCGGGCAATGCTTCCATGACGATATTCGACTTCGACGATAAAGGCTTCAATCATATCGCTATAAATGACACCTCCCACCTTTCTAAGAAATAAGCCGCCTTCTCTAAAGCGTCATTTTTTCAATTAATCCGTCTTTCATCAAAATTACCCTATCAACGAATTTTCTATCCTCCGGCTCATGAGTGACCATCACGATAGTTTGGCCAAGCTCTTTATTTAATTTTCTGAATAACTCCAGAACCACCCTCGACGAAACGCTGTCAAGGTTGGCGCAAGGCTCATCAGCGAAAAGAATCTCGGGCCTATTTATTAGCGCGCGGGCCACAGCTACTCTCTGTTGTTCTCCTCCTGAAAGCTCATTTGGATAGTGTTCCAAACGTTCACCTAGCCCTACAACCGCGAGCATTTCCTCCGCTCGTTTTTTATATCCATCCTGGTTGCCTCCCAACGCGAGAGCCGGAAGAAAAACATTCTCCAAGGCGGTTAGTTCTGCTATAAGCGCATATTCCTGAAAGACATAG
>JAHIGH010000197.1 GCA_018900295.1 Patescibacteria group bacterium
ACGACACCGATTGTCTATACGGACAATATTTTTATGAACGCCAATGAAGATGGGATAGTGCTGGACATCGGACAAAAACTTTTCAATACCAACCAGGTCCGCATTGTCGCCCGCGTCGGCATGAGCAGGTCGCATGCCAAGAAATTCATCGCCGAAATGGGCAAATTACTGGCAATGACCGAAGGATCCCTCCAATCAGGCAAAAAAAAGAACTAAAAAATCTCAAATTATGGCCAACGAAGGCGGAGAAAATTTTAAGCCAACCACAGAGGAACGGAAAAAAGCATACATTTCCTCGCTAGAACAATTTCGGAAAGAAGCCAGAAACCGTCTTCCTAAGAAACCTCAGGAAAAGGAACAGCAAACTAAAGAAAACAATGTAGTACCACTCACCCAAGATATTAACAATGAAACAATAAAAGATGTCAGAAAAACACTTAAAGAAAATATTAAAAGAGACCTCGTCGAGAATCCAACGGAAGATAAGCAAGAAGATTTATTACAATTACCCCCAAAAGATAACGGAAGTAAAAAGCTAAGTCCTGAAGAAAGAAGTAAAATATTTACCACATTTCATGAAGCAAGAGATAAATTTAAGGATTCTCCCCGCGCTCCGGAATCGGAATTAAAATATTGGCAAGCCCGTTGGAAAGCCTATGGTGCTTTAGCGGGCTTGGAAATCGATGTTCCGGCATGTGATAGGACTCAGGAAGAAATAAATGAATTGACCGAAAGAAACCGGAAGTTAATTTACGTTCCCCCGCAACTGTCAACGCCTGAAAGCCTTACTCTTCTTGGCAAGATGCACTCAAAATTGGGATTGTATACCTTAAAAGGTAAAAATATTGTGAATGAAAGCGATGTAAGCGGCTGGATAGACGTTGAGGCGTCGCCCGATATTCCAAATAAGGGAACTACGGAGCCCGAATTAAGAAAAAAAATTGAAGAATATGGACTAATTGGCATGAATCTTCCGGTCTATATTATTGCATCGGAAGATAGTAAAGACATAACAGGACAACGCTTTGATAGCAAGATAACCACCTGGGTCCGACTGCCTGGTTCTTCGGTGGTAAACGATCGCACAGTCCGCACAGTGGATGCATGCTTCAATTCGGAGGGATTTTTGATTGTCCAAACCATATCTCCAGAGATCAGTAATCCTTTATTGGGCGGTCGCTCCATGGGAATAAAAAAATAATAATTTTCTGTCGGGGTGCGGAGAATCAAACTGTTGCTGCC
This sequence comes from Patescibacteria group bacterium, assembly GCA_018900295.1. GTDB lineage: Bacteria > Patescibacteriota > Microgenomatia > Levybacterales > UBA12049 > JAHIGH01. Next base: position 1,243 of record JAHIGH010000197.1, read on the forward strand.
TTTTTGAATTGGCGATAATATTTTAGTAAATTGATTTTCTGCCAATATTCGCGATCGGTTAAGTCCCAAAGATAAGGCTTTGCCCAAGCAATAAATATTATAAAATAGTGTGATATAATAATTTTTATGAGCGAACAGGAACGTAAAGGCAACAGTGACAATATTGAACCTGGGGTTATTAAGGAAGTAATGAATGGCTCTGAATTAGAAGTAACTATGGATGTTGACAAAGCCAATGAATTATTTTTAGGAAAAAAACTTTTGCCACTCGGAATCCCAATTAAAGCAACAGAATATTATATTCCATATGAAAAAGCATTAGACGGGTACGAAGGAACACGAAATTGGTACAGGAAGAATATTCAAAATAGAGGGGTATTTGCTGTACATCAAAATGATATTAAAGATATTTTGTCTGAGAATAAACTTTTCCCCCGCGACTCGTTTGATTATCTTATAAGTGGAACGGGGAGAAAACCAGCATGGGAAGGATCAAATGAGGCTGTAGTTGTGGGTGACTGGGTTTTTCCTGCTAACGCTTTGAATCATGCGTCTGTGTCCAAAGATACACCTTATAATGGAATAACGATAAATGTAGTAAGTAGAGGTAATAGTTTAGGCAAAGTTCAGCATAGAGTTCAATCTGAAGGATCACCGGAAAACCCCCAAAAACAGATATTCTATAAGAATCCGGCATCCACAGCCATTTCAGGAAGCAGGCTATAATTTCAGCTTGTCACATTTTGTAACCGCTTCCGCTTTCCCTTGCTGTGTGGTAAAAAGTTGTTTTTTGAAACGATTGATCTGCCAATTTCTTTTTCGAGTTGTTCTTTGGCAATGCCGGCGATTCTTCCTCCTCTGTTCGCGTCTTGTCTAAGTTTTGGAATTCCCCTTGAATTTTCAGTTTTATGAATTTCTGTCGTTGATCTTTCTCCCAGCATAGTAAAGATCAGTTCAAAGTCGTCCATATGATCGCGCAAGTTTTCTCTTTTTAAACCTTTTACCTTTTTATATTCGCTCGGAGTAATACCAAAAGTAGCTTTAGAAATTTCAGCGGTAAGAATTTCATAATCTCGTTGTTCTTTTGCGCCACGCTTTTTCCATTCGTCAGTTAATTCCTCGCGAATAGCAATTCCGCGCATTCTCTTTTCAATCCAATCTTCAGGATAACCTTTGAGTTTGTAAAGTAATCTTGTTCTTTTGGTCGCGAGTTCCGGATTTTCTATTTCCTGTACTCTTTCATAACCCACTTTTGCTAGCCACCTTTTAAATGGCTCGGCTTTAGGTGAAGGAATTGATTGAATAATGCGAAAAATGCCTTCTGTGTCAGCACAATCTGTTTCGCGCATTTTTCCATCTTCCGCCGGTAATTTCAACTGTCTACAAATTGTAGAAAGTTCAAAATTACCTTCACTTTTAACTCTCGCTTTCATCGCAGTCCAATAAACACTTGGTCGCTCACTATCAGTAAGCGCTTCTACTACATTAATGACAGAAAACCACCATTCATTCTGAAATAATGTTTTTCTAATTTTTTTACCTTTAAATAATGCAATCTTTATAGTTTCCATAGTGTTTAAAATATAGCAATTTCTGAACGAAGCTCGAACCTTTTTCGATCAAAATTTTGACTGATTCCGATTTTTCCGCCACCACCAAATTTCGCGCCTGTGAAGCTAGCGTGCCATCTAATTTTTCCCTATTCTATTTTACTTCTTTAAACCTAATATTTCTATTAAGCATTTCATTTTCATCATAGCTCCATTTTTCAAACTCCAACTCCCATTTTTTTCTCAATGCCTTAACATTGTCACCGCTTAATAGCAATTCGAATTGATATTTTCCTGGCTTAATAACATTTGGAATTTCGCCGTCTGCGACTGGATTTGGTTGAACCATTGTATCTAAAAATAGAATTGCCTTATCTCCGTTTTGGGATTTAATAAAGTGACCAAAATCACAATGTCTAAACAAACTTACGGGGACACGAATTGTGTTTGTTCTTGGTTGAAAATGGCTCCAAACCAAATTGATTGGCAAAAAATGTTTCAGTACAGATAATTTATTTTCACCTACGCGCCAAAAATGTATAGGCATAATTTCAACATTTTCACCAGCCGAACCATTTTTGTGCAAAACCTTGATTCTTATATAAATTGTCTGACCAACAATTTCGCCTTGTTGATTTGATAAAGAAATTTGGTGGCAGTCAGGCGGAATTAGATTTATTTCCATATCTAAAACCGCTCTATTCCAATATTTTCTTATTCTTTCTTGAAATAGGGCAACCACTAAAGCAAAAAATGTAACAACCGCAAGTCCAACACTGACCCATAAATTAGCAGGGTCGGTTAATACCGGAACAATTTGCGGAGCTTGTTTGATAATTTCGTTCATGGTGTTATTTCCTTCAGCAATATTTTGAAAAACCTTGTCGTTTTACTTCCTGTATAATTGGCTCCAAAAGTTCTTCGATGCTCTTTTTTTGATTAAGATAATTATTCTCTTCGATCAACAAAGAAGTATAAATAAGAATTGGAAGACTGTACTTATCCAAAATACTCATTTTCTCTTCAATCTCCGATTCAATCTAAAGCTTTATTTGATTTTTTCTATCATACATTCGTGCCAATAAACGGCCAAAATCTTTATTTGGTTTTGGATAGCGACCATCTAAAACAGTCATAAAAATCTCCTTACCGGAATATTTCGGCTCGGTTTGTTTCCATGCTACATACTGCGTAATTATACGATTTAGGGTAGCCCTCCAATTTCCAGTCAAAAAAACAATCAACCGGAAAATTATAAAAAAGCCAAAATTACAAATAAAATTATCCACCGCATATTAGTTATTTCTCGTCTAAAGAATTCCTTTATAGACTAAATCACGAATATACGCGTTCATAGATGACGATCCATTAATATCTTCTTCGCCAGAGCAAGTTTGCCATCCCCGTGAAGCTTCAGCGAAGTGGGGTAACCTGCTCCGAAATAATACATCAATCTCGAAATCTGAAAAACCACAAAGAAACATTTAGTAGTAGATTACAAATCCGCTCCGGCTTAAAAAAAGAACTAAACTTTTTTATTTTTGTCCACTATTGGTTTGCCAAATTTTATTAAGTTTTCTTTCTTCTCTCGTCGCCACCCCTTAATTTGCTTTTCCCGTTTACGAGCGTCAATCAATGTGGGATATTTTTCTTGATAAACGAGTTTAAAGTCTTTATTTCGTTTAGTAAATTCTGCTCCTTGACCGGTATTATGACGAGAAACTCTTTTATCTACATCATTACTACTACCGATGTAGACTTGATTTTTAGTGTTTTTGAGAATATAAACGCTATGCACCACAAAAAACAATGAGCTTCAACAAGCTCATCTTTCGATTCAACTCAAGATGATCCTGAGTTTATCGAAGGATCAGCTCCCTTCGACATACTCCTGTCTATAACTCGCTATAATAAACTAAATATTACTAACTTTTTAAGAGTCGCAGACACTGAGCGAGTAATTGTGAGATGAGCTTCGACAAGCTCAGCTCACATTCTCCTTGCGAGTCGAATGTGTCGGGGTGCTGAGAATCGAACTCAAGCCTCACGACCCCCAGCCGCGAATTCTACCATTAAACTACACCCCGCTATTTGGTCTTTGGTCTTTAGTCTTTAGCAATTGGTCACGAGTCGTTAGTTTTAAGAGATTTTATTAAAGCATTTAACTCCTTACCAACAATATCACATTTTTCAAAAACAGAATTTAATTCAAGCTTAAATAACATTTCTGCTATTTTCAATCCCGCAACAGTTTCATATAAAGATTTCAAAGCATTCCTTAAAAAACTTTTAAATTCTTTATCTCCCAACCCACCAGTTCCTTCAGCGATATTTAAAACAACCGAAGTACTGGATCTTTTCAATTGGTCACACAATGCAAATCTCTCATCAGTCGGTAGCTGCTTAACTATTTTATAAATATCTGCAACTAATTCCATTGCATCATGGTACACCCTTAGCTTCTCAAATCTATACATATGTAACGACTAAAGACTAACGACCAACGACCAATTTTGCTACTTGTATTTTAACACAAAATTGCTATTATTACTTTAACAAATATGGGCAGACCTCATTCAAATTCACAAAAAACCTTAGCGCAGCCACATGCGGATAATGCCCAAAAGATGGAATCCGTCCGTTTGGCAATGGACCAAATTGAAAAGCAATACGGACGGGGCTCTATCATGCGCTTTGGCGAGCAAGCGCAAAAGCTTGATATCTCGGTTATATCCACAGGCTGTTTGCCGTTGGACCTTGCCCTGGGGGTCGGAGGACTTCCCCGCGGAAGGATTATTGAGATATTTGGTCCCGAAGCTTCGGGAAAAACCACTGTTTGTCTCTCAACCATCGCGCAGGCGCAAAAGCATGGCGGTATTGCTGCTTTCATCGATGCAGAACACGCTCTGGATCCACTCTGGGCACAACAGCTTGGCGTCAAGCTTGATGAGTTGTTGATCTCTCAGCCCGATACCGGCGAACAAGCGTTGGAAATAGCGGAAAGCCTTATCCGCTCAGGCGGCATAGATGTATTGGTTATCGATTCTGTCGCTGCCTTGGTGCCGCGTGCCGAAATTGAAGGAGAGATGGGTGAATCTGTCATGGGACTGCAAGCTCGTCTCATGTCTCAAGCTCTTCGTAAATTAACAGGAGTGATTTCCAAATCCAAAACAGTCGCTATCTTCACCAATCAACTTCGCCAGAAAATCGGTGTCATGTTCGGCAATCCGGAGACCACAACAGGTGGATTAGCTTTGAAATTCTATTCAACCATGCGCTTGGATGTTCGCAAGATCGAGACGCTCAAAGACGGCGACAAAGCCGTTGGTAGCCGCCACAGAGTTAAAGTTGTTAAGAACAAAGTCGCGGCGCCTTTCCGTATCGCTGAATTCGATGTCACGAAGAATGGAATTTCCCGCGAGGGAGGCATTGTCGATGTCGGAGTCGAAATGAATATAATCCAGAAATCCGGCGCGTTTTACCGCTACAACGATCAAATGCTCGGACAAGGAAAATTGGCTACCATGGAAACATTGAAAGAAAAGCCGGAAATTGCCAAAGAAATCGTCGCCAAAATTATCGCCGAGAACAAAGACGGCCGCGCTCCTCTCGTCGTCGGCAGCGAAAAAGAAAAAAAAGAAGAACTTGCGGAACCGGCATAATTTCGGATTTTCTTAATGGATCCCTACAACAATTATCTCAACACAGTGCTTCATTTTCTATCATTCAGATCCCGTTCTGAAAAAGAAGTGAAGGACAAGCTTTTGCAAAAAAATGCCCCATTGGAAATAATAGAAAAAATTATCTCTAAATTAAAACAGCAGCGATTTCTCAACGACGAGCAATTTGCCAAGGATTGGGTGCGTTCCCGTTCAACTTACCGCCTCAAAAGTAAAAGGATCATAAAAATAGAATTACAAAAAAAGGGTATTGATCATGAAATTATAGAGAAGGTTCTAAGCCCAAAAGACGATGAAGAATTCAGCGATGATCAGCAAGTAAAAAAAATACTTGAAAAACGTCTGTCCCGTTATAAAGGCCTGCCAAGAAATATTTTGTATCAGAAATTGGGGGGATTTTTAGCTCGTCGCGGATTCAACTGGGATACTATCAAAAAAAACATTGACGATGTCTTGAAGTCGGAGTATAATAAATAATATGGCAATAGGAATGCAAATATCTCCCTCTTATCACCTCTATTGCCGCAAAATAACATGACAAATTCATCTCAGGAAGACATAATTGCATTGGAGCGTAAATTACTGGAAAGGGAAGAAAAGATTGAACTCAAACAAGAAAAAATCGCTGCACTTACGGAACAAGTCGAAAAAAAACGCGAGGAATACATTGAGAAACTCGAAAAAGCCTCAGGCCTGACACGTGATGAAGCCAAAAGAGAAATTCTGCTGGAGGCCGAAAAATTCGCGGCCCAAATGGTTGCCCGGATTATTAAGGAAAAAGAAGAAGAAGCCAAGTATAATGCCGATAAAAAAGCCCAGGAAATTCTGCTTGATTCCATGAAGCATGGAGCCTTGAATTTCATTCCCGAACATACAGTCTCCATGGTCAAAGTTCCGGAAGAAGAAATGAAGGGAAGAATTATCGGGAAAGAAGGCCGCAACATCCGCGCCTTCGAACAGGCTACAGGCGTAGATGTTGATCTGGACGAAGAAGGAATTATCAGGCTTTCCTCATTCGATCAAATTCGTCGGGAAGTAGCGCGCCGCTCGCTTGAAAAATTACTCAAAGATACGCGTGTCCAGCCATTCAGAATAGAAGAAGTCGTCAAAGAGACCCGTAAAGAACTCGAAAAAATTATGCTTGAAGAAGGTGAGAAGCTCGCGGCATCGATAGATGTGTACAATTTGCCGACAGATTTATACCCTATTTTAGGAAGAATGAAATTTAGGACGTCTTACGGTCAAAACCTATTAGTACATACCTTGGAAGAGGCAAAAATTGGTATTCATATCGCCGCCGAATTAGGCGCCGATGCCAATATCGTTCGTCTCGCTTGTTTGTTCCATGACATCGGTAAAGTTTTAGAAGGCGAAGGAAGTCATGTCAAGCTTGGCGTTGAATTACTCAAGAAACACAATTTACCCGAAGCTATTATTGATTGTGTCGAGCAGCATCATGAAGACAAACCATTCACCTCAGTTGAATCAATTATTGTGCATATTGCCGATGCTATTTCCGCTATGCGCCCGCTTGCCCGCTACGAAGAATTGGAGAAGTATACGGAGCGCCTGCAGGATATGGAAAAAATCGCCAAAAAATATGAAGGAGTTGAAGACGCCTTTGCGTTCCAGGCAGGCCGCGAGCTTCGGGTTATTGTCGATCCCGGCAAGATGGATGACAGCCAAACAACCTTGATCGCCCGCAAAATACAGGAAGAAGTCAGCCGCGCTCTCGCTGTCCCCGGTGAAGTCAAAGTCACTGCTATTCGCGAATTTCGCGCTACCTTTCCCGAGGCAAAAACGGTCTAAAAGTATCGTTTCCCTTGTCTATTAAAGATAACCTCTTGACATCTTTCTGTTTTCCTTGTATTGTTAATCTAACCTCATTTTATTAAAAATTTAAAATAAATTTAGATGGGGGAGCCCTCCTTCGCATAAAGCTTCGGATGGCGAAGGGGGGTGAGTATGAATGACCAAAAAAGACTTAATTGAAATAGTAGGAAAAAAAGCCAATCTCACCAAAAAAGCAGCACGTGATGCTGTCCAAACAACCTTAAACACTATCAGAGACTCTTTAAAACGCGGCGAAAAAGTCGTCCTGACAGGGTTTGGGACATTCAGTATTAGAAGCAGGAAGCAGCGCGTTGGAAGAAATCCAAAAACAGGAGCAAAAATTACACTTGCTGCTCGCAAAGCGCCGGGATTTACACCTGGAAAAACACTTAAAAAAGCAGTGAGATAAAAAGATCCTAGGAAGCGAATAAGCCAGATTCTGTTTCACCAAGCTGAGCTTGGTTTATTCGCAATTTGTCTCAAGAATGATTATCAATCATTCAGCCCCTCCATAGCTTTACGCGACGGGGGGATGCCTTCAAACCTTGATGCTCCTTTCGTGTAAAGTAATAACGCATCAATCGGAAGTTGCAGCAGAAGGGATTGCCTTTACCCCTCCGTAGTCCCGCTAAGCGGGACAAAGGGGGGCGTTTCACACATCAACCCTAGCTTTTCAACTGTAGGCTAATGCTCGTCTCTGTGGCTCTCTCTTTGGGTCAATTCCCGCAGAGTCCTTAACTCCTTTCGGAATCAAGACACCAGCGCTTGACCTTTGATTTACCCAAGTCACCCTGAGCTCATCGAAGGGTACGCGTCGGAGCTTACACTCCAATTCTGACACGATTCCTGTCTGGACTTTCCTCCCCTCCATAGCTTTAGGCGACGGGGGGTAGCGATCCTGCTTCCTAAGATCAAGGCTATTGTACCCAAAACCACCACCAATAGCAACCTATCCCTTGACTTCGTGTCTTATCATTGAAATACTCTATATATGTATAAGAGTAACAATTTACTTTACATTATTTGCGGAGCGCTTTTACTTGGTTTTGGATTACTTGGAGGCTATATAATAGGCAATAAACAACAATCAATTCCTGCGTCCAGTCCTTCTTTCGCGCCTCAACAAATATCACCAACCACTATATCATCTCCAACTCCAATCGCAACTCAACCTCTCCCAACGAACACCGTGTCCGTCACAACTGCTCCTTCGGACCGGTTGACATACAAAAATTCTACTTATGGGTTCGAGATTATGTACCCCAAAACATATCAAGCCCTGGATGATAAAAATAATCTTTACGGATGGCCCAATGGCATCGTACTCTTTTATAACAGCGGCCAATCCTATGATATCGTGATTCAAATTTGGGATACCAAGCAAGAATACGAAAAAGCATATCCTCAAGGAAGCTATGACCTCACGGTCAAACAGATCAACAATAAATTTCTTACTATTGTTAATTTAACAAAAGAACCTCAAAACTCCGATATTATTGCCACATTTAAATTTACAAATTAAGTCCGTTCTACTTTTTTAACCATGTCCCATTGAAAAATAGCCATAGAAGGGATATACTACATTTAATATGAAGCATAAAATTTTGAAATATGACGTTGTTTTTGAAGAGCAAATAGGCGGAGGCTATACTGTTACCGTGCCGTCTCTATCAGGCTGCATTTCAGAAGGTGATACGTTTGAAGAAGCAAAAACGAATATTGAAGAAGCAATTACAGCATATTTAGAGAGTATTGCCAAAGATGGAAAGGAAATTCCGCAAAGCGACTCCGATATATTTATCGGACAAGTAACAGTACAAAATCCATTGATACAATAATGTAAAATGCCTGCTATAACTCCTAAAAAATTACTTAAATTTCTTTTAAAGAAAGGGTTTTATAAACATCACCAAGTTGGAAGTCATTTAGTGCTGAAATCTCTTAATGATCCTGCAATACGCGTTACTTTGCCAATACACAATAATGACTTAAAACCAGGTACATTAAATTCTATTCTGAAACAGGCAGGAATTGATAAAAAAGAAGTTTTTAAATAAATTTATGCGAAAAAGAGTATTTTTTATTCACGGTTGGGGAGGTGGGCCTGAAGAGGGATGGAGGCCATGGTTGAAGGAGAGGCTGGAAGCAAAAGTATTTACAGTCATAAATCTCTCAATGCCCGATACCGATTATCCGCGAATGAATGAATGGGTAGAGACACTTAGTGGCGCTGTCGGGGAACCGGATAAAGATTGTTTCTTTGTCGGGCATAGTCTGGGTTGCATCACAATACTTCGATACCTTGAAAGTTTACCCAAAGGAAAAAAAGTCGGCGGAGCATTATTAGTCGCCGCATTTACACAGGATTTGGGAATAAATGAAATAAAAAACTTTTTCATCAAAGATATTAACTGGGAAAAAATAAAAAAACATTGTGATAATTTTACCGTTTTATTATCCGATAACGATCACTATGTGCCAATAACATATGGAGATATTTTCAAAGAAAAATTAAACGCGAAAATAATTATCGAGCATGATCTTGGGCATTTCAACGGCGATGACGTAACAACCGAATTACCCCCTATCCTTGACGCATTCTCTCAACTCGCCAAATAAAAAATAAATATGGCAAAAAGTATGGTATTATGGTAATATATCTATGCACGCATCGTTTGAATGGGATGTGAAGAAAAATAATGACAACGTGCGAAAACACGGGATAAATTTTCAAACAGCCCAATATGCGTTTATCGATCCAAAAAGAGTTATCGCGGAAGATATCTCGCATAGCAAAGTTGAAAAACGTTATTATTGCTTTGGGAAAGTAAAAGGAGGCATATTAACAGTTCGATTCGCTTATCGAAATAACCGAATTCGAATAATCGGCGCCGGTTATTGGAGAAAGGGCAAAAGTATCTATGAAAAACAAAATAAAATACATAAATGAACCAATTGAGGCAAGGGTGATAAGCGATTTCTTACCCAGCCCGGAAAATCTCATCTTGAGAGAGAAAAAAACAAAGGTCACATTAACGCTCACCGAAAAGAGTTTAAGTTTTTTTAAGAACGCGGCAAAAAAGCATGGAGCATCATATCAGGCAATGATACGAAGACTGCTCGATTACTACGTGGCAAATCAAAAAGTCTAATATTTAAATTCTCAGCTCATCGTCTGACAGATCATCTTATACTCACACGTCTTACAGAAAATACCCCTTTTACATTCAAAAGAGCTGGTGGTAATTTCCTCAACCTTTTTCATGATCAATTCCTCAGCCTCAAGCAGCTGTTCCTTCGTTCGCATTGTCGTGAGTTTAATTCCCTTTTCCAGATAATAAAGGGAGAGAAGGACATTTTCAGGAATTTGCTGTTTAAAGATTGCATCATTCATCTTTGTTGCTGCCAGGGCATACATCGTCAACTGCAAGTCGTTTTTTAGTTTTTTCTCATCAGGAATATTGCCCCCGGTTTTATAATCAATGATCTCAAGCTTCCCCTCCTCAGTCACATCAATCCGGTCTATTCTTCCCAGTATTCTCATATTGCGGATGTTGTATTGGAAAGGCAATTCAAGCGCAATAGGCAAAAGTGAAGTAACAGGATTGCTCTTTGTGTAATTTTCCAATATATTTTTCGCTTGCGCGAAAGCTGCTTGTTCGTGTGTTTTACTCTGATACCCCTCATTGATCCATCGCTTCTTCAGCATATGCTCAATAATTACTTGATTTACGTCGTCCTTGTTGATAAGCGCCTGATAATAATCCTTCATGACATTATGCAGGCTTATCCCAAAACTCAACGAAGACGACGGTTGTCCCGGCATCTTCAAAATATATTTGAGTTTATAATGCAGGGGACACATATCAAATATTTGTAACTGCGAGTAGGAGATATAAGAAAGCGTTTTAGTGGTAGTCGCTTTTGGAGCGGGGGCTGTTTCGGTTTGCTTCGGTTGCATAATATCAAGAAGCGACATTTGGTGTACATACATTTTTTCTTTCTGCCGCTCTGATAGTTTGTTAACAGCTTCCTCGCCCAGCGCTTCATAAACAAATGGAGAGATCTTTCTCTCGCGTTTCCCGGCGCCTACAAATAAAGACGCTGTAAAAAATAACCGGTCCTTCGCTCTTGTCATCCCGACATAAAAAAGCCTCCGCTCTTCCTGGAGATTATAATCACCCTCCGGCAAGACTTCTTTGATGAGCGCCTCAGGAACAGGAATTTGCTCTTTACGGTCTCTCGACGGAAACCTCTGTGTCAGTAGACTTACTAAAAAAACCACCGGAAATTCAAGTCCTTTACTGGAATGTACCGTCATTATATTTACAGCATTATTTTCAGACCAGTCCGCCTCACTGGCAAGGGGACTCTCACCAAGTTCCATTGACAGGTCGATCCAATCGATCACTGCGAAGATGGAAGCATCAGTGTGTTCCGCTTCAAAATTTTTCAATTTTTCAAAAAATCTCGCGACATTTTGTACTCTTTTTTCTTCCTCCGGCTTTTCCGCCGCCAGATACTCCCGGAAAAGCCCCGACTCCTCAAAAAAATAATAAAGGATTTGTCCGGCCGATTCCCTGGGCACTCGTTTCAAATGCCTGTGGATCATGGCAACCAGTTCTTTTATTTTTGTTTTAACTTCTTCCCTGAGCGTTAACTCATCAATGTTTTCCAGCGCCTCAAAGAGAAGATAATTTTTCCTCTTGGCAAAATTAAGAATTGCCGCGATATCACGGGCATCAAATA
>JAHIGH010000198.1 GCA_018900295.1 Patescibacteria group bacterium
GTATATACCTACCGTAGCTTTGCCTCTTCGCCTTATAGGCTTCGAGGGCACAAGTCAAAGTATCGCCGTGCCCTTCCGTAGCTTTAGCGAAGGAGGGTTAGGTATTATACTTTTTGCAATTTGAAAGCAGAGGGGTATATAAATGTGAAAAGTCAAGCCGTAAAGCTGTGAAAAGTTATCCACATACTATATCATAATATATCATATAATTATAGGACATTCCCCCTCACTTCCCCTCTCCCCTACGTCTAACCCTTTCCGTTTTTCCCAATCTAAAATTAAAAATAAATAAATAAATCTTAATAAAAGCTAAACGCAATAAGGATAAAAATTACCACAAAACCTACCCAAACATATTCCCATAAAACACCTTTAAAAAGCCTTTTTTCAAACCACACATGTGAAAGACCCACAACAATATAAAAAAATCCTGTAAGAAATAATGAAATAATCGGCGGTTTGGTAGGCCAAAACCACAATATTGTCGTAAGCTCAATAATGCACAATGTAAGAGCAGTTACCCACAAAACCAAAGGTTGTATAATTTTCTGTAAGGTATATGTCCACAAAGAATGATAAAGTAAAAAATATGTGTAAATCAATACCAAAAGAAGAATTGGAAAAATAACAATATGAAGCGTAAAAACAACATTTGTTAAAAGAAAAAAAGAAACTAAAGTAACAACAAAAGAGACAATTCGCGCACCGGACAATAGAGCGATTGTCCTTGTAGAAGAAACAACAAAAATATTCTGGCTCAAATATAAAGAATATAAACCAAAGGCATAAACCAACGCCAGAACTATTCTATAAGTAGTATTCGGTGTAAGAAAACAAAACAAACCAAAAGAGAGGCTATAAAAAAAAGGGAGAATAAATATTTCGTAAACAAACTTATCTTTAATATCCTGAAAAAGAGCCCAAAAAAGAAACAAATCTGTTAAAACCGCCAGAAAAAGAGAGATAAAAACACCTGACCTGCTGAATTGAAATTCAGTATAAAATAACCCAATCGTCAATAAAAGAACACCTATAATGAATTTCTGTCTTTTCTCAATGGAAAATCCAACAACTCGCCTACCACGCTTCCTTATTATCCTCCACCAAAACGCATGCAGCATTTTTTCAAACATTAGATTATTATTATAGCATCGGGGATATCAAAATTTGCGAATACCTTTTGCACATCATTTAATTCCTCCAGTTTTTCAACAAATGCGACCGCCTTCTCTGCGAAATTTTTTTCTGAAATCGGAAATAAAACTATAGGTTTATATATAAGCTCCGCGTTTTGAATAGAAATTCCTTTCTCGGCAAGATAAGACCTAACTTTTGCCAAACCCTCAGGCTTACAATAAATTAACGCTTCATCCCCTGCTTCCTCTACATCCTCAGCTCCGGAATCTACAGCAATCATAAAAATATCATCAAAAGACCTTCCATTCTTTACAACAGTTATTAGTCCTTTTCGCTCAAATTGATACATAACCGAACCAATAGCGCCCATAGTTCCCCCATTCTTATCAAAAGTATTTTTCACTTCTGCAACTGTCCGCTGCTTGTTATCGGTGAATGCTTCAACAATAACACTAAAACCCCCTGGCCCAAATCCTTCATACACAGCCTCTTCTAAATTCACTTCCTGCTTACCCGCAGCCTTTGCAATTGCGCGGTCAATATTTTCCTTAGGCATATTCCCTGCTCGCGCAGCTTCAATTGCCAAACGAAGCTTGAAATTGCCTTCAGGATCAGATATATTACCACCCTGCTTCACCGCAACAGTAATTGCGTTAGAATGCTTTGTAAAAATTGCACCTCGCTTCATGTCCTTGACACCTTTTTGACGCTTGATCGTTTTCCATTTAGAATGTCCGCTCATAAATTATATAGTAAGATATTATATCTTTATAGCTTGACATTTGCAATAAATATGTGTAAAATCTCATCCAATCGTTATATAAATGTTACAAATTAAATCTCAAGCCATTCATACTGCCTTGGTAGGAGATTGGGAAAACGCAATTACTCTTAATGAATTGATTCTCCAGGAAGAGCCCAATGATATCGATACCATTAATCGCCTGGCATTTGCATTTCTGGGCATAGGAAAAACTAAAGAGGCAAAAACTCTCTACGAAAAAGTTCTAATATTAGATATGCAAAATCCAATCGCTATTAGAAATCTAAAAAGACTTGAAGATCCATCAGCAAAAAGAACAAACCTTCATATAAACAATCTTTTCATTGAAGAACCTGGCAAAACAAAAATTATTGAACTTATAAATATTGCTGATAAAAAAATCATTTCTCACTTACGCTCTGGCGAAAGACTAACTCTTTGTATAAAAAGAATGAAGATATTCGCGCTTGATCAAGACAATCAATATATAGGTATGTTGCCGGACGATCTTTGCAAGAGGCTTATTAAATTCATTCACGTCGGTAATAAATACGAAGCATACACGCGAACAGCCGAAAGTAACAAAATTACAATATTTATCAGGGAACTAAAAAGAATTAATAAATACAAAAACCAACCATCATTTGTATCTACGGAAAAAACAAAATTATCATATACCAATAACAACCTCGTAACAAAAAACCAGTTGGAACACAAAAACGAAAAATCTCATTAAATAATTTAAAAAAGTAGAGTATTCTTAATATCTTCTCCGATAGTAATAACAATCCTTGCTATATCCTCCTTATCAAGTCGCTCTTTTTTTATTGATAAATATCTTTCCAATTTATTTAATGTATATGTCTCCTGTCCATAATACTGAATTTTAGAAATTGGCTCAATTACAAGTGCTGTTTTTACCGACACTACATTACCTCCGAAATTTAAAATTACTCGCTCCAGTCTTCCTCCAAGCCCTGACTGCCCTGCAGCATTAATAATCTGCACGCTTATATTTTCCGCAGATGCAACATTATCTGTCAATAAAAGCGACGCGTCTTTATTAAAATCACGAACATCATCTGAAATTGATGCCTCCTCAACTATTATTGAACTAACGGGTACTTTTTTAGCATACAAATAAAGACGTAACAAATCATAATAATTTATGTTCGTTAAAATATTATTTGAATGAAGCAAAAATGATTGGAGTATATTTGGAATTACTCTCTCCAAAGAATAACTATATCTCGTTTTAATATAACCATCCGGAATAACCCCGAATTTTCTATTAAAATCAGAAAAAGACAAATTAGAATTATTGGGAAAAATCAATAAAGATAATGAAGAAGTCACAGGCTCAAAAGACATAAGACCGGATACACGGTGCACCTGCCTGCCGGCAGGCAGATCCCCTATTACCAAATTATAACGATGCTTTCCGTCAAATTTACTATCCCCTATCAAATAAAATAATCTGATCATGAATGATAGTAAAATTAACCCAAGTACAAAAATTCCATAAATAACAAGCGTCCTAAGACTACGACTCTTTTTTGTGCCCTTTTTTTCTCTCATAAAAAATATATCCTCTTCTTACATCTTAGGTTTTACATCTTAAATCCTGCATAATGCTGTAATATTGCCAAATCCCGCGCACATATAAATCTACCTGAATAAGTATTTGGCTTATCCTCATCTTTCATTATTTTAATTACTTCCGGTACTTTTAACCATAACAACTGAAACCCTTCATCTTGTTCCTTTTGTGTAAAAATCGGAACTCCTGCTGTTCCATAAACATTGCAGGTAAAAACATAAGAAATCTGCGCCATCTCAATGGTATCTCGATATTCAATAATAATACCATGATCATGTATATTATCAATTTTACATCCTGTCTCCTCCAATACCTCCCTATGTAATCCTTGAATTATAGACTCAGTTTTATCAATTCCTCCGCCCGGTAATTTATGCAAATTCAATTTTACTGCCTTAAGGATTGCAATTTTATTTTCATGAAATATCAAAGCACGCGCAGCTTTACGAAAACGATAGCATTTCTCCCCTGCTTGTTCTCTTACTTTAGTCTTAATAAAATCGGGTTTAATATTTCCCAAATCCAAATCTTTCTCATAAATTTCTTTTATTAGTCTCATAATTCATCTTTAAGCTTTAATTTTATTTTTGATTTTTGATATTATAGAACCACATATTCCTAATCAATCCTTTTTAGCTGTTTCAGCACCACTTCAAGCTCTTCTGGTAATTTACTTTCAAAACATACCTCTTCTCCTGTCCGGGGATGAATAAAAGATATTTTTACTGCATGCAAAAAAAACCTATTTAATATTTTTCTATCTTTTTTTGCAATTTTCCGGCCTGCGTACAAAAAATCGGAAAAAATTGGATAACCTAAATATTTTAAATGAACCCGTATTTGATGCGTCCTGCCTGTCTTTGGTAATAATTCAACATAAGAATAATACTCCTTCCGATTTCTATCATGATAATAAGCTATTACTTTATAAAATGTCACTGATTCCCGCCCTCCTGGAACAACTCCAAATCGCATCCTATTCCATGGCAGCCTGCCTACTGGTATATTTATTTCCCCTTCCACGGGTACAATTCTACCATGCGTTAATGCTACATAAGTTTTTTTTACCATTCGTTCTTTAAATTGTTTCTGCAATAACCCGAACGCTTCAGGATTCTTTGCAAGAATCAAAACCCCCGACGTCTCCTTATCCAATCTATGCACCACCCCACCCCGCAATGCAAAATCACGCACTGGATCTGAAAATCCCTGAATAGAACCCTGTTGTTGATTACTACCTGCTTCAATAAAATTATCTTTGATCTTTGATATTTGATCTTTGATCTTTTTCTCCACCCAATCTTGAACAGTCTCTTCATTACGGGTTGTCTCAGCTCTATTTACAGTAATTCCCGAAGGCTTATCCACGATCAAAATATCATCATCTTCATAAATTATTGAAATTTCCATATTATTTTATAAAGTTTCCTCTTACGTCTTAAGTCTTATTAAATCTTCGTCTTAATATCTGTCCACGGTTAGTGTATAACAAAAACAATAAACCACATAAAAATATACCAATCAGAATAAACTCATCTACTTTAATTTGCTTTATGGCATGTGTAAATTTATAAAAAAGATGTACAAAAAATGATACCACAGAAAATACCACAAGAAAAAAGCTGCATAAACTCCCGTCTCTCAACTTACCGCTAATTACACGCTCCAACAAAAATCTCCAAAAAAATACTTGTGACACTAAATAAATAATTCCGGGTATTATATAATAAATAATATCGCTTCTTTTTATAAACAAAATACTTAAAAAATATCCGACAGGCAAAGCTGATAACAAAGCTAAAGAGAAAAAATCAGATAAACGCGCTATTGGCAGCTTGCGATATTTACCAATTAAAAATAATACCAGCATATATCCCAAAATAATACTTATCAAAGAAAATCCGGCTCCTGTAGGGGAAAATAACCTTACTACAATATTCATATCTTTTACCGTAGGAAAAACAAATGAAAGTATATTCGCTAATATTATCCCCGTAAATATGCCAATAAAAGCAATATCAAATAATTGCTCCAAAGAAAGATTTTTCCTAATAAAAACATGGTCATCCTTACCCAATATATATAGAGAATAAAAAAATATAATTAAACAAAAAACTACTACCAATAATTGCATAAAGTCTATCTCCAAAAAAAACGCCATACTCCTACAAAAAGTAGGAATACACCAATTCCTGTAATTACCGCGCCTACGCCGATTACGTCGGCCAGGCTGCCTACAATAATAATCGGAAGTAAAGAAAGTATACCGATAAAAGTATTAAGAAAACCATATACCTTTCCTCGAAACTCATCTGTTGTCTTCTCTTGTAATACCGTATTGGCAGGTACAAATACTAAAGAATTTGAAAGACCGAGGATAAATGCCAAAACAACAACTATATGTAAAATATCAATCTCTAAAAATTTCGGTAGATAAAGATTAATTATCTGCACAAAACCTTTTGATGCAACTCTTGAACCATAAGGCAAAAGCAACATACAAATCCCGGAAAGAAAAACGCCTGTATTAATTAATGCATATCTGGAACGGTCATGAAAAAAACTAATAAGAACTCCGGCGCCAAATATTACTCCCAATGCCGCAGGTGCGACAAATAACATAGGGAATTCGACAACAGGAATTCCCAAAACTGAAGAAGCATACCCCGGGGCAATTGTAGCCAAAACCAGAACTAAAGTTTGAGATAA
>JAHIGH010000199.1 GCA_018900295.1 Patescibacteria group bacterium
AATCTATCAACTTGCCACACAAGAAAAAAGAATCATCATAACCCAGGATAATGATTTTAAAAATTGGATTAAGCCAAATAAGGCAGGTGTATTTATTATTCCTTCATACCTAAGCAATCAGGAAATTGATGACCTTCTTTCAAATTTTATTAGTCAGAAAAATCCTGAAAACTTCATAGGAAAAATTATAAAATTATGACCTCCGCCCTGCTCGTATTCGCTGCATCAAATCTCCTCAAAAGTAATACTGCATTCCTTAATTCTTATTAAGAACTCACCTTACGCACTGTCATTCCCGCGAAGGCGGGCGACCCCCCATGAAATGGGTAGTACCCTTGTGGTGAATCCAGCAGAATAGAGATATAGAAATTTGTACTTGCAAAGCAGCACAGTCTTTGATATAAACACACTAAGCTATGACAACCAAAACCCCATTCTCCAATTTCACCAACCTCTACTCCCTCTCCAAAACCCTCCGCTTCGAACTAAAGCCGACTCCCGAAACAGAAAAATTATTAAAAAAAACTAATTTACAAGGCAAAACACCAATTCAAGTAGACAAGGATATCGATAACCTATACCAAAAAGAAATGAAACCCCTTTTTGATCAATTACACGAAAATTTTATTACTGAAGCATTAAAATCAATTGCATTTGAAACTTCTGATTTGCAAAATCTTGAACAATATTATTTAGAGCTAAAAAAATTAAATAAAGATAGAAAAAATAATTTTGATAAAATTAAAAGACTTAATGATAAAAATAGTGGAAAAATTCCCCAACTGGAAAAAAAATTAAGAGAGATTATCGTTGAGCGGTTTAATAAATTAGGTGATGTATGGAAAGAAAAATATCAGAATATTAAGTTGGACGATAAAGGATTCAAGATTTTATCCAATGCTAAAATATTGGAGGTTTTACTTATTTTATATCCGGAAAAAAGTGAATTCATCAAAAAGTTTCAAAGATTTTTCATGTATTTTGACGGGTTGAATAAGAATAGGGAAAATTATTACACCTCGGAAGATAAAGCAACAGGAGTAGCAAACAGAATAATCAATGAAAACCTCATGACATTCTTAAATGATAGACAAGTTTTTGAGCAGATTCTGGAGAAAATACCCAGCTTGAAAGAATATAATAAATTTTTTGAATTAGAAAATTATCAGTATTGTCTGATACAAGAAGATATTGAAAAATTTAATGAAAAAGAAATTGGAGAAATAAATAAAATAAAAAATTTATTTTTACAACAGGAGAATACAAAGCCTGAAAACAAAGATAAGAACATTTATTTACCAAATCTAAAAAAACTCTATAAACAGATCGGATGCAAAACCAAGCAACAAAAGGAGCAGGTAGAAACCGGAGAAAGCATTTATCCAAAATATCTTGAAAAAATAGGATTAGGGTTTCAGATCACAAAAGATACTCAGGGTAAATACGAAGTTTGGCAGGCCTTACAGTATATAAATAATACATACAAAGAGAAACTTGAAAAGTTGAAAAAAAACTATCAGGATTTTTTTACTCATTGGAGCGAGTATAATTTGAATGAAATCTGGTTCAGGAAAGAATCAATTAATACCATCTCCGCTAGATGGTTTGGAGGCGACAAGTGGAATATTCTTACAGAGGCTCTAAAGAAGACAGGGACAGGAAAAATGGAAAAAGGAGAATATAAAGTCCCTTCGTTTGTAAGCTTATGGGAGATAAAACAAGCAATGGATGATTTAGTCTCTTATGAAGCGGAAAATTTATTTAGGGAAGAAGATAAATATCAAAAGTTATTTAAATCTAATCTATTTGAAACATTTTTAGCAATTTGGCAGTACGAAATTGATTCTAGGTTTAATGAAATTCGAGATTCCTTGAAAGTGTTTGAAGAAAAAAGCAAAGAACCCTTTGACAAGACATTAAAAGATGAAAATGGTAAATCTTCACATACTTCAATAGTGAAAAATTTTATTGAAGACGGCTATTTACGCTTGTATCAAATGACAAAGTATCATAATTTGGAAAAGAAAGGAGAAAAAGATCCGCGGGTGGCAGAAGGAAAGTTTTATGACGCGCTTGATGAGTTCTGGAAAGACAATGAGATTGTAACCTATCATAAAGCCTTTCAAGCAACACTGACTAAAAAACCTTATTCAGGGGATAAAATTAAATTGAATTTTGAATGTGGTACTTTGCTGGGAGGATGGGCATCAGATTATGAGTCTTATGGAGCGCTAATCTTTAAAAGAGAAGATGTGTATTATTTAGGAATTATAAAGGGAACAAAATTTAACGACAATGAGATTAAAACTTTAAACAAAAATATAAATGATAAAAATAAGGCTAAAAGATTAATTTATTTAACTCAAAAAATTGATAATAAAAATCCGCCAAGATGGTTTATTCGTTCTAAAGGCGCATCTTTTTCTCCTATGATAAGAGAGGGCTTACTTAATCCGAAGGATATTTTGAATATTTACGATAATAAGCTTTATTCCAAAACTGTGAATAAAATTCATTATAGGGAATATTTACCGAAACTACTTGATTATTATAAGGAAGGTTTTATTAAGCATAAGGATTTTAAAAAGTTTACGTTCGACTGGCTTGATAGTAGAGAGTATGAAACAGTAGCTGATTTTTATAATCATACTGCTGATATGTGTTACAAAATAAACTGGGAAGGTGTAAATTTTGAAGCACTTACGAAACTAGTTCAACAAAATAGACTTTACTTGTTTCAAATATATAATAAAGATTTTGAATTAGATGAAAATATTGGAAAAAGTAAATATGGAGAAACCTTTAAAGCAGATAAAAATATAGGCATAAAAAATTCTCATACCCAAATTTTTCTGGAATTATTAAAAACTGAAAATGTTAAACAGTTAAAACTATTAGGCGGCGGTGAGTTGTTTTTTAGAAATCCAAGCAAGGAAAAAAAATATAAAAAAGATAAATTGGGAAAAGAAGTACTTGATGCTAAAAGATATTATGAACAAAAATACTTTTTACATTTTCCGATTCAAATTAAAGGCAAAAATCGAAATTTAAAAAATAGCCTCTTAAATCAAATAGTTAAAGATAATTATGATCAGATAAAAATTATCGGCATTGATCGCGGAGAAAAGCATTTACTTTATTATTCTGTTACGGATTCTACGGGAAAAATGATTGAGCAGGGAAGTTTAAATGAAATTCAATGCGGGGATAAAAAAGTAAATTATAACGAGATACTTTCCAGACGAGCGGGCAATATGATGGAAGCCAGAAAAAATTGGGAAACAATCGGGAATATTAAAAATTTCAAAGAAGGTTATTTATCCCAAGCCGTTTATAAAATTTATCAGCTTATTCTTAAACATAATGCTATTGTGGTGATGGAGGATTTGAACACAGAATTTAAAGCAAAGAGAGCTTCTAAAGTAGAAAAATCAATTTATAAAAAATTTGAGCTTGCTTTGGCAAGAAAACTAAACCATCTGATTCTAAAAGATAAAAAAGCCCATGAAGAAGGCGGCGTTCTCAATGCGTACCAACTAACTCCGGTTATTGATGCTGGTGATATTGGTAAGTTTGAAAAAGCAAGACAGTGGGGAATTTTGTTTTACGTACGCGCTCATTATACGTCTACTACTGATCCGGTAACCGGCTGGAGGAAACACAAGTATATTTCTAATTCTGAAACAGAGAAGAAAATAAAAGAATTTTTCAGTCCTGAAACAGGAATACAAATAAATTACGATTCAGAAAAAAAGTGTTTTAAATTCAGTTATCAAGATGACAGGGGTAAACCATGGAATCTGTATGCTTTTGACGGCATGCAAAGATTTTATTGGAACAATAAGGATAGAAAAATGGGAAAATTCAATCTATATGAAGATTTTGAAAAACTTTTTACAGGCTTGAATAAATCAAAAAACATCAATCAACAAATTTATAATAAAAAGCTTGATTGGAAAAGATTAGTATTTTTATGGAATTTATTGAATCAAATTAGAAATACCGATAGAGAAAAAGAAGGCGATGAAAATGATTTTTTGCAATCGCCTGTTTGGTCGGAAAAATACAAATGTTTTTATGATAGTTGCAAAGTTGTAGAAAATAATATTCCAAACAATGGTGATGCTAATGGTGCTTATAATATCGCTAGAAAAGGGGCACTACTCCTACAAAGAATTAAGAATTGTCCTGAAATTTCAAAATTTGGCAATGATAACAACGGCAAAAACCCTGAAAATGGATACTATATTTCAGATCAGGACTGGGATGCCGCGGTTTCTGACTGGGATAAATATGTTTCATCAAACTCCCGATGAGGCACTAATTATTCTGCTTTTCTAATTTTTTTATTCTCTTCTCATGGTTGCCAATTTGCTCCTGAAATTCTCTTTTTTCATGCTTTTCAAATAATCTGTCTTCTCGAATTTGCGCCAATTCCCCGACTATCTGATCCATTTTCGTAAGAATTTCGTCGCGGTACTGTCTTGCTTTTTCATCAAGTCTTATTTCAGTATCTTTCAGATCGAACTTCATGGAACACTTGTTAAGTGTCCTTATAAGATCATCTTTTGTCGGATGATTAGCAAGCGCCTTTTTCAGATCATCTTTTGTCGGATGATTGCTTAATGCTTTATTCAAATCAATTTTTGTAACAAACGTATCATTTGCCATTTTTTGTTTCATGGAAATAGTATAAACAGCACGTAGAGAAAAAAGAATACTCTTCGTTCAGGCGGAATATGGCCATGACAATCTACTGCAATTAATGAATGACAATGTGCGGTTCATTCGCGACGGAGAAGCGGCCAATCAGATGTCAACTCACAATATCTTCGCTGTTTTCATAGTCGGGGAAATGAGCGTCACTACGGCGCTCCTGAAGAAACTCACGGCTCAAGGCATCTCTGTTTTTTTACTCAACAACAATCTCCGCACCAAAGCCGCTGTCATGGCGGAAGCCGGAGGCAATTATCTCCTGAGAGAGAAGCAATACGCGTGCGTCAAAGAATTGACTATCGCGGCCAACATAGTCGCCAATAAAATAAATGAGCAGGAGAAAATGCTGAAAAAATGCAAAAGAACATATGATGCCAATGTTTTTACAAATGCCCGCTCCATGTTGCAAAAAGTAAGCGATAGAGAGCAATTGCTCGGAATAGAAGGATATACCACTCCGCAATCATTTTGCAAAAATTTGGTATATACCTACCGTAGCTTTCAAATGGGAATTGGGCTGATATAGAAATATAAACGTAATGTAATGATTGCTTCGTTAGGTATTATACTTTTTGCAATTTGAAAGCAGAGGGGTATACATCGGCAAGACCTACTTTCAATCACTCTTTTCCGATATCGGATGGGGGAGACGCGCGCCGCAAACGAAAGAAGATATACACAATCTTCTTTTGGATATTGGATACACCTATCTCTTCAATTATACCGACGCATTGCTTCGTTTATTCGGATTTGATACGTACAAAGGCTATTATCATCAACTCTTTTTTCAAAGACAATCTCTTGTCTGCGATGTTATGGAGCCCATGCGCCCTATTATAGATTACCAACTTATCAAAAGTTACAATCTCAAACAAATACATGAAAAAGATTTTGTCTTCAAGAACGGCAGGTTTGAATTTAAAAATGGTTTTAAAACCGGCAAAACTTATAGCGCATTATTTTTGGAAGCCATTAACGGGCATAAAGAAGAAATTTATAATTATATTCTCCTATTTTACCGCTACATCATGGACGACGGAAAATATAAGTTTCCCGAATTTACTTTATGAAACTCCAACTACTTTATGTTCGGGGCTTCATTCTAATACTTCGTCGGGAGTGAAATCCCTCCGAAGCCTTGCTTTGCATGGCGAAGGGGGATAGAAGCTATGCTTATTGTCTCATACGATTTTACCAACGATAAAACCAGAGCAAAATTTTCGAAATTCCTCAAAAAATACGGCTGGAGGATGCAGTATTCGGTCTTCGTCATACGCAACAGCCCCCGCGTTCTGCGCAATATTATTTCTGAGATAGACAGCAGATATAAAAAATTATTTGAAAATACCGATAGTATTGTAATTTTTCCGGTTTGCAACGGCTGCAAGGGAAAAGTAATAAGATACGGCTGCGCTAGACATGAGATCGAAGATGTGGTATATTTTTAGTGTCATAAACCATGCACATTAACAGTAAGCGGTAAAGGTGGAAGTGCCATTGTTTATATTTGAGTAAAAAACCTTAGTCTTTATGAGCCTGTTTCGTGTCTATATGAACCTAAAGTCCTTGTTTCGCTTTTTAGCGCAGGTTGCATCTTTAGCTTGTTCTGACAAGAAATAGGCTCTCAAATACAAATATCACATTTCTACTTTTGTAGATTTATCTCCGCTATGTTGACGATATGGCTCAAATACAAATATCACATTTCTACTTTTGTAGATTAGGTCTGTGAGTATTTAAAACCATCTCAAATACAAATATCACATTTCTACTTTTGTAGATAACAGTACCCGCGCTATAGTGTTGCCTCTCAAATACAAATATCACATTTCTACTTTTGTAGATCCTCTCCGCAAGAAAAGATTGAGGGAGCTCAAATACAAATATCACATTTCTACTTTTGTAGATCCGTGCATAGTTGATCCTCAGGAAACTCAAATACAAATATCACATTTCTACTTTTGTAGATTTATCTCGTCTTGTATTTCCCTTTTCTCAAATACAAATATCACATTTCTACTTTTGTAGATGCGCGTGTTGTTCCTGTCGCTGTGTTCTCAAATACAAATATCACATTTCTACTTTTGTAGATAGTTGCTTTTCCATCTGCATCTGCGCTCAAATACAAATATCACATTTCTACTTTTGTAGATTCAAAGCCCTAAATTCTTCCCAGCTAACTCAAATACAAATATCACATTTCTACTTTTGTAGATCTGTTGGTTGTCCATTTACATCAATCTCAAATACAAATATCACATTTCTACTTTTGTAGATAGGCTTTGTGTGTCCCTTGTCCTGGCTCAAATACAAATATCACATTTCTACTTTTGTAGATTAGATGGCCAGTAAATTATTGCATGATATAATACTCAAATTATGGTAGAAACAATGCGTAAACCTATTAATAATGAAAAACAGGCTGCAAAAGAAGGAGAGAATCCTTTAATGACCGACGAAGAAATAAGAGAAGCGAATAATTTATATGGAAGAAAAGACAGCAAAGAAAATCCTCTGTTAGGGAATGATCTAGATCGACTAAAAAAATTATCAGAGAAAAGACAGGAAAAAATCAATAAGATCATCCCTTCGAATTTAAGCTACGAAAGCATAGCCGGGCTAAAAGGGGACAAGATTGCAAGCGAACAACGTGAATTAGCTATAAATTATTTCAACAAAATAATCACACTAAATAAAGAAGATCCTATTGCCTTTCAAAAGCAAGCCATATATTATGAGAAATTGATAAATTGGGACAATGACCCAAGAAACTTAATAAGTAGTTATGAAGCTATTTATAATAAAAAGAAAAGCGCATTCGATATTCTAACGGAAAATATTTTTGATAACAGGAATTCCATTTGCCTTGTAAAAAAAGAAAAATGGGATAGGCTTAGAGATAAAACAGATGAAATCTCTGCAGAAGAAATGAAAACATATAAAAATGAGATATGGAAAGAGAGATTGGTCATTATGTATAAAATACCGGATTATTATATAGAAGCAGTTATTTGGATGCCTTCCTTAGTAAATGAAGCCTTAAGTAGGGTAGAGAAATTGTATCAAATTAAGAGTTCTAAAAGAGCTGCTTTAAATGAGAGCCTATCAACCCGTAAAGGCAGGGTTGATTTATTTGATGTTGCGAAGAAAAATTGGGACAAGAAATTTACGAACCGCCCCCTCCCAAATACTTCGTTGACTCCAACTTATGGCTGATGCCGGTAAATCCCTTTTGTACATTACTGTATTGGTTCGACGCGTTCCCGATATGCTTGCCCAGAACACCCAAAGCATCATCCGCCTTTCCGAAATCAATTTGCAGCGCCCGCAGCAGCCGCATAACCTCCTTTGACTGCTCCGCGATCTCCCTGCCTTCAAATGACAAAAGAATCGTCTGCAGGTGAGCGTACAAAGTGCTTGGAGACACGATATAGACTCGCTTCACCCTCGCGTATTCCATTAATTCATCCATGTTCACGATCTCATAAAAAACAGTTTCACTGGGCAAATAAAGAAGGGCGAAATCCAAAGTATCCTCTTCCGGAAGAATATATTTCTTCCCGATTGCGTCAATATGACGCTTTACATCTTTTACGAATTCTTTTTGAAAAATTTCCTTATCCTTCTCAGATTCTGCCTTGCTGAATTTTTGGAAATTTTCCATTGGGAACTTCGCGTCAATCGGCAGGATGCCGGCATCTGTTTTTATTGCCGCGTCTACCTTCTCACCCGATTTAAATTGATACTGTAAATGAAAGCTGTTTTTAGGAAAGACCTGCGCCAGCAAATCATTTAATACCTGCTCTCCTATATTGCCACGAAGCTTGGGACTGCGCAGGAATTCCTGCAGCGCTTGTATACTTCGTCCGATTTCCTTCATTTGCCCGACCTCCCGCCCCACATGCTGCATGATCTCAGCCGCTTTTTCCAGCCGTTCATTCAGTTGCTTGGAATTATCCTGCAGAGTCTTTATCATATTGGAAGAATTTGATGAAAGGGAATTATGTAAAAGTTTATTCGAAGAATCAACTGTCTGCTGCATTGCTTTCAGCCATTCCAACAAAGCAGGATCGCTTGATTGTTTTTTCAGATCATTCAGGCGCTTGTTCATAAAGAGCAATAGAACAATAAGTCCTGCTAAAAGAATAAGGAGGATTATTTCCATATTATCTACTCATGTTACGCAGTTTATTCTTCGAGTAACCCCGCTCAGCGGGGGCATCGAGAAGTTCTCGACTCCGCTAAAGCTGCGCTCGAACAATAATATTTTGCGTAAGGTGAGTTATCTACTTAAAACCAACTGCCTTTTTCCTTTCCTTCTTCTTTTTGAAAAGATTGGAGAAGTTCTTTTTGTTGGTTGGTAAGTTTTTTAGGAACTACAACCTTGATCCGCACATAATGGTTTCCACGGCCTGAGCCGCGCAGGTGCGGGATGCCCCGTCTATTGAGACGGATCAGGGCTCCGGGCTGGGTGCCTTCGGGGATGCGTATTTTGAGATCTCCATCTATGGTCGCAACTATTATTTCTCCACCCAAAGCAGCCTGGCTAAAGGAAATTTCCTTTTCGGATATAACATCGTAGTCCTCCCGGGCAAATCGGCTGTCAGGCGAGACGTCTATCACAATATCGTAATTTTCAAAACGGATTCGCGAACCCTTATTTACACCTGCCGGTATCTTAAGTTTTTGTCTTTTTCCATCAATCGTCACCTCTCTCTCTACTCCTTTTGCTGCCTCTATGAAACTTATTGTTGCTTGATATACAGGCCGGCGCGCGCGTTGTTGTCCAAATGGCGATCCGCCTCCGCCGAAGAACTGCTCAAATATTTCAAAAGGATCGGAATATCCCCCAAAATCGAAATCAAATCCACCACCATTAGTTGAATAGGTAAAAGGACCATATTGCCCGCCCTGAGCTCCACCGAAGGGGCCCCCTTGTCCCCCTTGTTCAAAAGCTGCATGACCTACCTGGTCGTACATCTTCCTTTTATCATCATTTGACAGTACCTCGTAGGCTTTTGTAATTTCCTTGAATTTCTCTTCCGTCCCTTTTGATTTATTGCGATCAGGATGATATTCAAGCGCGAGTTTGCGGTACGCTTTCTTAATCTCATCAGGGGTCGCGGTTTTAGAAATACCCAACACAATATAATAATCTTTATTAGCCATACATTACATTATACCAAAAACCATAAGAGAAACATGAAAAATGCGATAAGAGAAATATAATCATTTCTTCCGAGCCGAATTATTCTGGCGCTCATCGCGTCTTCATTATAAAGTCTGGCGCTCATCGCGTCACTCAAGTTGGATGCCGATCCGAACATATGCTCAAGCAAGGTAATTACAAGAATTTTTATAGTTTTAAGTCTTTTAAAATCCGAAAGACGTGCAAGCATAGCTTCTCTGCATCTCTCAAGGCGCAAGAACATGACCGGAATAAATCGTATAGCGATTGAGATCATAAGTGCTATATTTCTCGGTTTAATACCCAGGATTTTAAGCGGCGTGGACAATCTTTCAATTGCAAGCGTCAGATCCGGGAGGGAAGTTGAATAAGTCAGGACAAGAGAGATCATGATGAGCATTAAAAATTGCCACATGACAATAATGCCTTCAAAAATTTTATTGCTTGAAAAAATAATGTACATCAAAAATAAGAACAAAAAAATAGAAAAAAATCTTCTCAAATTATTTACGATATAGTTTGTGTTCATTTTAGCAATAGAAATGATAAATAAGATTACGAAAGTAAAAATTAATGTGTCAGGGAATTTTCTTACAGAAAAAATCAAAGTACTCAAAGTAACAACATAAAATATTTTTATTCTCGCGTCAAGACTATGTATAAAAGAATGTTTGTCAACAAAACTTCCCAAATACAAATTAGACATATGATTAGTTACGCAAAATGTTATTGTTCGAGCTTGTCGAGAACTATTACTTCTCGATCCGCTACTCTCGCTCGAAGAATAAATACGCAAATCTTAATATAATTGAGCCTCTGATAGCATTTTTTTATCGAGTAATTCCTTTCTGTCATTAAAAATAATTTTTCCTTCTTTTAAGACAACGATGCGCTTGGCGTAGCGTAAGTCATCAAGAACATTGGTTATCAAAATGATTGTTAATTTTTCTTTTTCATTTAGTTCTTTAATAATTGACAGAATATTCTTTTTATTTACTCCGTCAAGCATGGTTGTGGGCTCGTCAAATATTATGTATTTTGGCCGCATTGCCAACACTCCGGCAAGGGCAATAAGCTGTTTCTGGCCAAGAGAAAGCGTATTTACATTGGAATTTGCAAGTTTTTTTATATTCAGTTTTTCCAAAGTTTCATTTACTATTTTTTTTATGTGAGCTTCCGGGAGTCCGAGATTTTCCAGTCCGAAAGCGACATCCTCCTGCGCGATCGGATAAACAATTTGGTCCTGAAAATCTTGAAAAACCAAACCTACTTTTTTTCTAATTTCGACCTGGTTTTTCCTCGTATTTATCTCATCAACTATCACATCGCCCTTTGTAGGCAATAATAGACCGTTAAAGTGCTTTGCCAATGTGCTTTTTCC
>JAHIGH010000200.1 GCA_018900295.1 Patescibacteria group bacterium
AAAACAACAAAGATCATGTTATTTGGTTTGAGGACATGGAATCAATAAAGCAGAAGAAAGAATATTTACAACAAAGAGGCATAAATTCCTTCAGCTACTGGGCGTATTCGTATTTTTAGTACATTTACTTGTTTTTTGGGCGGGTTTGAGCTATAAATATACCACTTCGCTTTGAGTTTAAATTCAAAGCTACGTTGGGTATTATAAAATTATATTTTGAAAGCAAAGGAGTTATAAGACACAATGAGAGATCAAAAAAGACAAGAAATAAAAATTGAGAAATCCACCTGGGAAGTGAAGGTTGGGCTCGCGCAAATGCTCAAGGGAGGCGTGATTATGGATGTTGTAAATGCCGAACACGCAAAAATCGCAGAAGAAGCAGGGGCATGCGCAGTAATGGCACTTGAGAGGGTACCATCTGATATCAGAGCCAGCGGTGGAGTCGCACGCATGTCTGATCCTGAAATGATACAAAAAATTATGGGGGTAGTAACAATCCCGGTTATGGCCAAATGCCGTATCGGGCATTTCGTTGAAGCGCAGATTCTTGAAGCGCTTGGTGTAGACTACATAGATGAATCAGAAGTCCTGACTCCGGCAGATGAGGAGCACCACGTCCGGAAGCATGATTTCAAAGTTCCTTTCGTTTGCGGATGCCGCAATTTAGGCGAGGCACTGCGCAGAATCCATGAAGGAGCGAGCTTCATCAGGACCAAAGGCGAGGCGGGTACAGGAAATGTTGTTGAAGCTGTCCGCCATCAACGCGCTGTAACGAATGAGATTGAATCACTAAAAACTTTGAGCGAGGAAGGCATGGAAAATATTGCCATCCAAATGCGTGTACCCGTGAGGTTGGTAAAAGAAGTAAAGAAACTCGGACGACTGCCGGTTGTTAATTTCGCGGCAGGCGGAATCGCGACACCTGCCGACGCGGCACTCATGATGCAACTGCGGAGTGACGGCGTTTTTGTTGGCTCAGGTATTTTTAAATCCGAAAATCCCCTTAAACGAGCTAAGGCCATTGTCGCCGCGACTACTCATTACAATAATCCGGGAATTATTGCTGAGGTTTCCAAGGGCTTGGGAATTGCTATGCAAAGCATTGACATACACACACTTGCTCCTGAACAATTACTGGCAAGAAGGGGTTTATGAATCCTCAAAATATTACAATAGGCGTCCTGGCATTACAAGGCGATTTCCTGGAACACATACAAATGCTTAAAAGAATTGGTGTAAAAACCAAGGAAATTAAACAGGCAGCGGATTTGGAAAATATTGACGGGATTATCCTGCCGGGCGGAGAAAGCACAACAATCGCGTATTTACTGGACGCATTCGGACTTCGAGAAATATTGATACAAAAAATCCAGGACGGCTTACCTGCTTTTGGCACATGCGCGGGTATGATAATACTTGCCAAGAAACTTGTCCAAGCCCTGCCAATTCCACTTGGACTCATGGATATAACTGTCAACCGCAACGCATTTGGCAGACAGATAGATAGCTTTGAAGTTCCTCTGCCAATTAAACCATTGGGTGATAAGCTATTCTCCGCGACTTTTATACGGGCGCCAATTATTGAAAAAACAGGACCTGATGTAGAAATTTTAGCAACACTGGCTGATGGCACTATTGCCGCTGTGAAGCAAAAAAATATATTGGCAACAGCATTTCATCCGGAATTAACAAGAGACACCCGGTTCCATGAGTATTTTATTTCAAAAATACCACTTGCAAATCTCATACCGTATGTTCTATGATAAATATTAGATATGCCCAGAAAGACACTTGCCCTAATTTCCGGTTTAATATTGATTACTCTCATACTTTTTATCATTGCTCTTAAAAGCCAAAATACTCCTGTACCCGCGCCTTTACCATCTCCAAGCCCGTTAATACAGTCTCAGATATCGCCTTCTGTTCCTGCGCATTCTGTTTTGACCTTATCGCCTAATCCGGTCATAGTAGCACCAGGAGAACAAGGAAGTGTCGATGTAAATATTGATACATCAGATAATGCGGTTACAGCTATCCAGCTGGAGATCGCGTATGATCCAAATTTTATCACTAATGTAAAAGTAACTCCCGGAGTAATATTTGAAAATCCTGTTCTTCTTATCAATAAAAACATTGTCAAAGAAGGAAGATATACTTATGCTTATGGCATTATGCCTAATCGCCCGACTATTAAAGGAGTTGGTGCTGTGGCGACAATTACTTTTACAGCTCTTAATAAGAGCGGACCGTCGCAATTGGCGCTTCTTCCAACATCGCTGGTTACGGCTCAGGGTGTTTCGGAGTCAGTACTTAAATCAGCGTCAGGAACATTGATTGAAGTTCTTCCACCACCCGCAATTGGCGCTTCAGATAACTAAATATCTTTCTTTTGACTTCAATTATTATTTGCAAAATCAAAGCTGAGTGGTATACAATACATCTACAAAATGATTGCCGTAGTAGACTTTGGTTCTCAATATACACATCTTATTACAAGACGAATACGTGAGCTTGGGGTAAGTGCTGAAATTTTCGACCACACGCTAGACCCGAAGAAACTAAAAAATAAAAATGTGAATGGTATAATCCTCTCAGGCGGACCTAATTCTGTTTATGAAAAAGGCAGTCCGCAAGTTGATCAAGCGATTTTTTCTTTAGGTATACCAATTTTGGGAATTTGTTATGGCCTTCATTTGATAGCATACAAGAACGGCGGTGAGGTG
>JAHIGH010000268.1 GCA_018900295.1 Patescibacteria group bacterium
TTATCAATCAGTTTATCACTTCACTTGATATTCATTCGGTAATTGATGATGATTGGCAAAAATTTGTGGATAAGAAGAAGGTTGATGAGCTTGAACAAATTATTACCAATGAGAATCTTGATCATGACGCGACTTACACATTTGTACGAAATTCATTTCGTGATGGTAGTGTGGCAACAACTGGTACAGCAGTAACAAAAATCATGGCAGTCCGACCATCACGTTTTGCTCCAGACAAAGCATATAGCAAGAAACGCGAGAGTGTTCTTGATAAATTGATAAGATTCTTTGAAAGATTCTTTGATATCTCTGGTGGTAAATTTATAGAATAGAATAAGAATACGCAAAGCACCTCGTAGGATTTTTCGAGCTTTTAATCAAAATTGACAAGCAAAATAGAAAAAATAAAGACTTCAAAGAAATTTAAGATTAAATATATTTATAACAAACCCAATACACCGGAAGAAAAGGAAAGACAGGAAAAACGAATAGCCGAAGTATATAATATTCTTTTCAGAAGCGTTTTAGAAAATTCAAATTTTTGCAAACCGAAATCTCACAAGCTTAAATTATTTATCTGACACTGTGGCGATAAGGCCAAAATGCAAACATACTCCCCTTTCCGCCCAAAATTTCAATTGTTCCGTCATAGTTTAGAGACTTTTTACCCGAGGCTTTTTATTTTATTAAGGATTTAAACTTTTGAGACAAATCAGTTTTTGGTTGGGCTTTATTAAGATATTCACCGCATCGGCTGCAGACTACTGATCCTTTAGTACAAATCGTTTTTTCGTTCTTCGGGTCATGTTTTAAATTAGTTATGTCTGTCGGGGTAAGGGAGCGAAATTTGGTAATTTCATTTAGAAAACCTGATTCTTCTTTGCATGTCCAGACGTGATTGTCACTAGCGCATTTTGCTTTATCCATGAGTTTATTGTATCATAATATTTATGAAAGAAGGGGCTAGCAGCAGATTTTTGGAAAACAGACTGAAATTTACTCCTGAGATAATGGAGTTTAGTTCGGCTTTTTCTAAAGTTGACGTAAATGGATATCATACATTAAGGGAGGATTTAATGACTGTTAACGGCACTAAGAGGACATGGCATTTGATGAAGGGCGGGGGGAAGACAAAATTTGAGGTTTATTTTCTTCCTGACACAAATGAGTGGCTTAAGACTATGGATCCGGAAGTAGAGAATATTGATAAAAGAATTACGATGTTGAAAGATGGCATTGACAATGTGCGTACAGGATTGGTTGAATCAGGTCTTAATGAACATGCTATAGCTGCAAAGGGTTGTACTGTGGAAAGAAGTGATGGCTCATTTACAGTAGGGCATAAAACTAAACATATTGGACCGACCGTGGAGTATATTTGTAAAAGATTAAAAGGCAAGAATATAGATGATGATACGAAAAATTCTTTGGAAGAAGTGGTTATAAAGGGATTTAACCTTGCGGCGCGGCTTTATATATTACATGATATTTGGATGGAAGACCCTAATCCTGGCAATATTGTTTTGAATTTTGATGATTTGAATAATATTAAAATAGCCCTTATAGATTTTGAAAGTATGAATCAGTATAAGGGGGTAGAGGGGGATTTGTACAGAGAAAGATTTGAGTCTTTGTTTAAACGATTTGAAAAAAAGGCAAAGCATGCTGGTATTTCTATTTCCAGAGACCAAGAGAGTATTGCAGATCCTGATGTCCTTTATGCAGAACGGATGAAGAGAAAAGAGATCTGAGGCCTAGAGAATATTATGACAACTATAGGAGTAAAACAATAATAAGTAGCAAGGGTGGGGTAAATCAACAAACTAAATCTGACACTGTGGCGATAAGTCCGGAATACAAACATACTCCCCTTTCCGCCCAAAAATGGTTCTAGTATTATTCACTATACCCTGCCACAATTCAACTCGCTTCGCTCGTGAATGTGACAAACCAATTCAAAACCTCCGCAGGCTGGAAAAGCCTCCACAAAATGCTTGAAAACACTATCAAGCAAATTTTGTAGTCTCATAGATCAAGGCAGGCTTTCGCATGCAACTCCATCACCATCTGCATCTAATCTGTCTGCGTTATTTGTCGGGCTTCCGCTGTCTTTCTTTGAGTTGTATATCCCATGCACGCGTCATCAGCCCACAAGCCTTTTTTTGCTTCCCGTGCTTCTTTCTCTGCTTGCTTATACGCCTGTTGATACTTGTAAGAAGTATTGTATGTATATTCAAAAGCCAGACCCGATTCAATCATCATTTTCCCAAAATCTACGCTGCCTCCATCTACAAATACATACCTTAAAAGTCTTTGATATTTATCTCCATCTCCCTGTGTGGCGTCTGCTTCAAGCCATAATTTTTTACCTGAATCTTCAAAATATTTTCTTGCCGTCTCTGAAGCTTCTTTACCAAAGCACTCTACTGTTTTTCTTGGATCAACAACCTCCGGCGTATCTATGCCTATTACTCTGATAGTTTCATTCTTCCCGTTAATCAAGACTGCAATTGTATCGCCGTCAATCACTTTTACCAAAGTTACTTGCTGTCGTTTATCCGATGTAAGAGTAGATTCTTCTGTAAGAATAACTGTAACTGTTGGCTGTATTGCTTGAACGCCTGCAACATCTGACTTTGCTGCTTCCTGTTGCCTTACAACATTCTTTGATGTATTTACTGAATTTATACCACTGACGGAACCAAAATGTAGAGTAATAAGTATTATTATCGCGATTGGAATAGTAACATACTTCCTTTTACCGGCAAAAAAAGGTTTCAATTCAAAAATTCCCATCACAGAACAATTATACCACAAGCTCTTCTTACCCAAATCTCATAAATCCCTGTATCTTTTCTCACAATAAAAGTGTAACATATTATACATATTCAATAATTTTGTAGGAGCGATTCCTTGTAATCGCCCAAAAAATCAAAGGTTACGAGGAGGTGAACATAAATGGAAGAAAAGAAAGAATCATCAAGTAAAATAAATCACGTCGCGGCCGGTATCGCCGGAGCGATAATTGGCGCCGGAATAACAGCAGCCGCAGCCGCACTTCAAAATAAAAAAACACAAGAAAAAGTAAAAAATGTCCTGAAAACAGCAGGAAGCACAGCCATAAAATACATGGACAAATTAACAAAAGAAACAATAAAGCAGACAAAAACCGAAGCCGGAAAAATTAAAGAAGGTATAAAAGATATTAAAAAAGTAAAGGCTATAAAGGATATAAAAGAAGTAAAGGTAAAGGAAGCAAAAGAAGTAAAAAAAGAAACCAAAAAACCGCTCTAGAAAAACGGCCTGATTACCAAATTACGCCGGTTTTTTTAACCTCCGACCCTTTCTTAAATAAACCTACTGATCCTTGATTTCTCGTTTGAATCTTGCGTCGGATTTACCTTCTCTTTTTTTAATTTCAGCTCCAGCAAAATTTGTGATGCTGTTGAAGTTAAAA
>JAHIGH010000201.1 GCA_018900295.1 Patescibacteria group bacterium
CAAAGGTTTGCCGCAAGAACTGGGACTCCCCTCCGCGCCCAAAAATCCTGTTATCTACAGGGAGGAGCAGGATAGACCGCAGCCGATTTTGGACCGTGATGCCGGAAAAGGCATGGTCGTTACCGTTGGCCGGGTGCGAAAGGCAAACGTTCTTGACATAAGTCTTACGCTTCTTGTCCACAATACGCAAAGAGGCGCCGCCGGGGGGGCGGTTTTAACAGCCGAACTCTTACACGCGAAAAAAATTATTTAATGGCAAAAATTAATAAAAATTACAATAAATTACAAGCGGGTTATCTTTTTTCCGAAATTACTAAAAGAACTAAAGCTTTTCAAACGAATAATCCCGGCGTTGAAATTATGCGTCTTGGGATCGGAAACACTACGGAAGCTTTGCCTCCGTCAATTATCAAAGGATTAAGAATAGGGGTAGAAAAACTTGCCCAAGCCTCAACTTACACCGGTTACACAGACGAGCAGGGCGACAAAAGATTAAGACAGGCATTGTCTGATCGGTATAAAAAAAGGGGTATTTCCGCCGGAGCGGCTGAAATTTTTATAAGCGACGGTGCCAAGCCAGATACGGCCAACATACAATCAATTTTTGATGTAAAAAGTACTGTTGCCGTACAGGATCCTGTTTATCCGGTTTACGTAGACAGCAATATTATAGCCGGAAAAAAAGAAATATACTACATGGTTTGTGAGGAGAAAAACGGATTTATTCCCTCCCCTCCCGGGAAAAAAGTTGATCTGATTTATCTTTGCAGCCCGAATAATCCTACCGGCGCCGTCGCGACAAAAGCGCAGCTTAAAAAATTCGTTGATTACGCGCTGAATTTTAAATCAATTATTATATTTGACGCTGCCTACTCTGAATATATACAGGATCCCAAGCTTCCAAGAAGCATTTATGAAATACCAGGTAGCTCAAAATGCGCAATAGAAATAAACAGTTTTTCCAAATCCGCAGGCTTTACAGGTGTGCGTCTCGGATGGACTGTCGTGCCGATTGGTTTAATCACGGAAACTTCCGGCCCCGGAAAGGTAAATGAGCTTTGGAACCGGAGGCAAACAACAATGTTTAACGGAGCATCAAATATCGCTCAGGAGGGAGGATTGGCAGCCCTGAGTTTGGAGGGTCAGAGAGAGTGTAAAAAAATAATAGAATATTATATGGATAATGCAAAGGTAATAAAACAGGGACTGAAATCACTCGGAATAGTCGTTTTCGGAGGCATGAATGCTCCTTATCTTTGGATCAAGACTCCCCGTAGCCTTAGTTCCTGGGAGTTTTTTGATAAATTGCTTTCAGAAGCGCATGTTGTAGGTACGCCGGGATCCGGTTTTGGCCCTCATGGAGAGGGATATTTCAGATTTTCCGCCTTCGGGCACAAAGAGAATGTGCAAAAAGCTGTCAGGAATATAAAAAAGAATTTAAAACTATGAAGAAAGATTTATTGCCTTTTACAAGGTCTGAAATAGAAAAAATAATAAAAAATTATCCGACACCGTTTCATATATATAATGAGAAAAAGATTCGCGAGACGGCAAAAAAACTTTATAAATCATTTTCCTGGGCAACAGGCTTTAAGAACTACTACGCCGTAAAAGCTTTGCCAAATCCATACATTTTAAAAATATTAAAAGAAGAGGGGATGGGTACGGACTGCAGCTCCCTGCCCGAGTTGACGCTTTCGGAAAAGGCTGGAATCAAAGGAGAAAATATAATGCTCACATCCAACGACACTCCGGCAAAAGAATTTCAGTGCGCATTGAAGATGGGGGCGATAATCAATTTGGATGACATAACACATATAGAATTTTTGGAAAAAAATGCGGGTTTGCCGCAATT
Source organism: Patescibacteria group bacterium (assembly GCA_018900295.1). Lineage (GTDB taxonomy): Bacteria > Patescibacteriota > Microgenomatia > Levybacterales > UBA12049 > JAHIGH01. Next base: position 1,856 of record JAHIGH010000201.1, read on the forward strand.
TTTGTGTTTCAGATATAATCCCGGTCCTTTACGGGAAGGAAATTGTATTATCGGGAGTCCGAAAGAAGCAAAATACGGTCTTACCAAAAAACAATTATTTACGGCTTACAGAATTGCAAAGAAAAAAGGGGTCAGGCGATTCGGGCTTCACACAATGCTTGTTTCAAACGAGATGGACCCTGGAGCATTGATATCAACAGCGGAGATGTTGTTTGATCTGGTCGTAGAAATTTATAAAAAAATAGGGATCAGAATTGAGTTTGTTGATCTTGGCGGCGGATATGGGATCCCTTACAGACCGGATCAAGCGCACCTTAATCTTGATTGTGTTTCAGCCGGAATAAAAAAAGCTTATGAAACAAAAATCATTAAAAACAAATTAGCGCCTCTAAGAATTGTTATGGAGTGCGGAAGATTAATAACAGGACCAAGCGGATACCTCGTAACAACCGCAATTCACGAAAAAAATATTTACAAAAATTACATAGGCGTTGATGCTTGTATGGCAGATTTAATGCGCCCGGCACTGTACGGAGCATATCATCACGTTACGGTTTTGGGGAAGGAATTTGCTCCGAAAACACACAAATACGATGTTGTCGGCTCACTTTGCGAAAATAATGATAAATTCGCGATTGACAGAAAGCTCCCGAAAATTCAACCGGGTGATACTCTTGTGATCCACGACACCGGCGCTCATGGCCATGCAATGGGTTTTAATTATAATGGCAAACTCCGTTCAGCGGAACTGTTGTTGCGGCCGGATAAAACTGTCAGTCTTATAAGACGGGCGGAAACGACGCAGGATTATTTTGCAACTTTAGATTTTTTTAATCTCTAATTTTAAAGAATGAAAATTTCGGTCATCGCCCGTCCCAAACACCCCTTTTTATGTTTATTGTCCGGAGAAAAATCCAAAAACAAACTTTTCGAAATTCTCGCTTGAGAATTATTTTCTACTTCCTTTCAGCAAACTCTTGCACGCATTGCCATCCTTGTCTCTGTCCAGGCGGTTTAGGTCATTTTTATACATCCCGCCTTTCAAATTTTTTCAATTTTTATTTTATTATAATTGACAATCATTCTCTTTATGAGTATAACTATTATTAGTAGATGAAGAAAATATTTTCCCTAACTACAATCATTTCAATAATAGCAATAGTATTTTCGGCTTTTATCCAAAATGTCAAAGCATCTACATCCCCACTGCAAATTTCTCCTTTCCATGGTAATGGAAATTCTCCATGCGGTGTGTTTTATGCTCCTACTCCATATTCATTTTCGTATAACGGAGGGACAGTCTGGCTCTCTAACCTCTCCAATGGTACAGGAAATATATATACAGACGATAAGATTGACATTGAGGTAACTCAACCCGATGGGGCAAAAACTATTTTTTCTCATGACTACGGAAACGGCGAAACAATAATTCCTACAGCACCGCAAGATGTAACTAATTTATTTAAAACAGGTACAAATAGTGTGAAAGTAACGATGACAGATCTTCATGCCCCGTATTGTAATTCCTCTGAATATTGGCTAGTCGAAACAACAAATGGCGGTGGTACTTTACCCGCGAAGCCAAATATCTTACCGCGAAGTGCATGGAAAGGCGATAATAGTGGGGCAATCAATAGTCAAACTGCAAATCATATTGTAATTCATCATACAGCGACCTCAAATATTCCCTTTGGGACAGGTACCTTATTAAGAGAATTATGGGAATCTATACGTTTAGATCCAGTAAAAGCGGTCATAGGAACCCTCGATTTAACAGATGCACTTAATGCAAAAGGAGATTATGCATCAATACGGGGCACTTGGGCAGGGGAAATTTTTCTCGCTTGGATAGATCATAAATTTATTAGACAGAATTACAATGATATTGGGTATCACTATTTGGTCGATCCTAATGGAACAATCTATGAAGGAAGATGGAAAGGTAGCTTGGGAGAAAACGCTGATAATTTAGGAGCAGCAGTTTCTGAAGCAAATACAGGGGTAGTTTCAATTGCAGTATTAGGTAAATACGGAAGCGATGGAAAAAGTGCTTTTATGGATACTCAAGATGGTGGCATAGCGAAGCCAACAAATGCGAGTATTAATTCTCTTAAAAGTTTAGTCGATTGGTTAGCTGGCAAATATGGTATTAATAAAATTGGGCAATATCAAATTCAACAATTCGTTGGCGTTGAGAGAAGCTGCGAATTATCTCCTGAACTATGTTATGTAAACAACATTGCTGGGCATAGAGATTTTCCAGCAAAAACTAAAACTTCTTCTACAGAATGTCCTGGGGATATCTATAACTATCTTGCGACATTAAGAGGCACTTCTTCTGCTATGCCAGGCGGAACCATGCCCACATACACAAAACCAACGGGTTTATTATTCGGTGGATTCTCACCAATCGTACTGGGAGTAGTCGATCCAACAGGAAAAAGAATTGGTATAGACCCGGCGACAAGTCAATATGTAAATAATGTTCCAGGCGGCACGCATGGGGCTTTCGGTAACCTGTTTGACCCAGAGCCAGAAACTGCAACAAGCAATTCTTATGCAGTTCATATCCCGACTACAATAAGCGGTGTATATAAAATTGATGTTGTCGGAACAGGTACAGGCAACTTCTATTTAGGCACAGAAGCTTTAGATACAGCGAAAGCAAGAGTAATGAAGGGTACCACAGATGATGGACAGAAAGACAACTATCAATTAATTTTCTCAACAGTAAATCCATCATCGCTTGAACTTTTTCATGACACAACTCTTCCTGTAACTACAGGGACTATGACTTGTTCAAGAGATATGAACGGAGTCTGTCGATCAGCAGCGACAGTAAGCTTAACTGCCACTGATGCGGGAACAAATGGAGATCAGGCGTCAGGAGTCGCAAAAGTCGAGTGCTCATATGACAATAAAATAACATGGCAGCAGTGCGGAGATGCAACAGGCGGTCAAATCGTCTTTAACAAGAACGGAAAAACTTCCTTTTACTACAGAAGTACAGACCGTGTAGAGAATGTCGAAGCGTCAAAATATTCAGGAATTATTGATGTCGAGCAATTTCTTTCAATAGCTGATACCGCCTTCAATACTAATTATGCTACCGGTTTGCAAACATCAGGCATTTTACATAGTAACGGCAGTATGAGTTTTAAATATAATACGACAGTTGCGCTTGATATTCTGACATATGTAGGAACATTCACCCAATCCGGAAATACAACGTTTACCTACAATTCAAAAACTAAAGTAACACAAAAAAATCCAATACCTTCATATTCTTTGAGTTACTATAAATCAAAATGCCCCAATTACAAAGGTCCGTTAACCATAAAGGATACCTCTCCTGTATATAATAAATGTATGTATGTAACCGGTGATGTGACACTTAAAGCTACATCGCCAACCGGAAAGCTAACCATCATAAGCGAGGGATATATTAAAGACTATAATAATGGCGCAAGTCTTCAGGCATGGGATACAACAAATGGAATACTGTTTTATTCCGCCAAAGGATACAGCGCTTCTACCAATCAAAGCACTTATACAGGAGTTATTTATACACCGACATCAAAGATTGACGGTGGGTTTAGCAATACTACGCTTTATGGCGGGCTTTATTCCAAAACAGTAGGTTTTAGCAGCAGCACATCTTTAAAAGCATATCAGGCGGCAGGTTTTCTAGAGACAACTTATAATCTACCACTCTAAAATATTCTTATGAAGAAAATGCGCTTGGCTATAATTATTTTTTTTTGCGCCATCACCCTCCCTATATTGTTTTACAAGCTTCTTTCTTTCCAAGCATCGCTTCGATTTAAAGAATCGACTCCTCCTGATAATACGGCAGAGAGCTTAAAATCATTGGTAGTTTCGATGCTTCAAGAAAAGGAGTCTTTTGCAGGAAATATTAAAGTTGAATATATAGATCCTAATCATAACGGCCTATGGAACAGGGCTCAAATTACTGTTCTTAATACTTCAATTTTAGATGATTCAATAGGCGCAGTAGAATATATTGCTATAGCAGAGAGAAAAAATGATGTATGGAGGCTTACGAGCTACAAATCTCATTGGAAATGCGCAAGACACATTATTCCTCAATTTTGGCAGACATCAGCTTGCATCTAAATTAATAGAAACTTATTAGAATGAAGATTATCAAAAAGTATTTCATCCGTGGTAGCTTCCTGCTCTTTGCTTTATTTCTCGGGCTTTATTTATTCATAGCGTTATACATTGGAAACACTGTCAATCAGGACACAAAAACACGCTCGGACGCTATTCTCGTACTTGGTGCAAAATCTTACTATGGTAATTTATCCTTACTTCTGCAAATTAGTACGTAAAGCATAACTTTTCAAGTAATTCTTGCAGCTCTGTGGATAATTCCGGTTGGATTGTTATACCCCTCTGCTTTCAAATTGCAAAAAAGTATAATACCTAACCCTCCTTCGCTAAAGCTACGGAAGGGCACGGCGATATTTTGACTTGTGCCTTCGAAGCCTATAAGGCGAAGAGGTAAAGCTACGGTGGGTATATACCAAATTTTTGCAAAATGATTGCGGAGTGGTATATAAGACGGGCGGAAACGACGCAGGATTATTTTGCAACTTTAGATTTTTTTAATCTCTAATTTTAAAGAATGAAAATTTCGGTCCTGACTTGTGCAAATGAATTTTAGTAAAAACGTAAAGCTTATTAAATCAACATAATCGGTATTAAAAATGAATATTAGCGGTACTAAGGGTATAATATCCACATGTTTTACGTTAGAACTA
>JAHIGH010000202.1 GCA_018900295.1 Patescibacteria group bacterium
GTTCAGGTTAAACCCTGTAAAGTTCCCGCGAAGGAATGTATAATTTCCAATGATGTTTTGAGATAAATTCATTCTAAGCCTAAGGGTTTTCTAACAGAATCTTTTCTAAATCGTTGATACTTTTGTCCCATGTCCAGTTTTTTTCGATATGAAGCCTAGCGTTTTTTCCCATCTTTGTTCGTATTTTCTCATTTGCCAGTAAAAATTCAAGTTTTTGCGCTAATGCCTTGGGATCTCTAGGAACTAAATAGCCTGTTTTTCCATCAATGATAGATTCCTTATATCCCCCCTCGTTTACGGCGATTACGGGTACGCCACACGCCATTGCTTCAAGAGGAATCAAACCAAAAGGCTCATTATTAGCAAGACAGACTACAACTTTTGCGCTAGAGTATAGTTTGGCAAGTTCTTTGTCGCTATCAATCCAATCTTTTCCGGTGACATGAAGTTTCAAAGCGGGTTTTTTCTTCATTAATTTAACGGATTCACTTAATAATGAATAACCGTCAATATTATTATACATTGCTCCGATAAATAAAACGTCTGAGTCTTTATTTATAGATATTGGTTTGAAAACATTTTCGTCTACACCCAGGTAATTTATACTGCTTTTCAGACCGTATGCCAGTTGGATATTTTTTTGTGTATACTTTGAATTGGCAAGAATTATATCAGCGTATCCAATATTTTCTTTGTCAATTTTTTTTCGCATCCAGCGGATCGCATTCTCGTATATTTTCTTTGGCAAACTTAAATCTGGGGAAATATCAAAGACCGGTTCATATAAGATACGAAGAGATTCTTGGCAGTAGTAAATTTTTTTGGTTGTAATGAATCTTAATAAAAATGGCGCTTGTGTATACTGTGAGGGATGAATAAAAACCAAATCGTAATTTTTTTTATTAATTTCTTTGGCGATTTTTTTATGAAGTTGATATAATTTGTATAATTCGATACTATCTTTATAAAGTTTTATCCTCCAATTGCCTCCATACCATTTTTTTGGAATGAAATCATAGTAAAAAATATTACTGAAGCAATTTTTTTCTACTTTTTTTTCTTGTTCATCCACAATATAAAGATCAACCAAATGATTTTTTTTCAAACCCTTTGCAAATTCATTGACTGATCTTCGCGCCCCCCCCGCATGTAGTTCGTGAAAAATTGCTATTTGCATCTCTAGTCTTTGTTGTTTTTCATCACACAAATAAAATCATGAGCAAAAAAAAGGTGAAAAGGAAAACTACCGGAAATAGGAAAAAGTGAAACAAAAACATTATACAGCCTATCTTTCCAGCTAAGAGACGGCTTCATAGGAACTATCGGAAATATTTTACCTGAAAACCGATGTCTTTGAAAAAGACTTTTCAAATAAAAATAAGTAGGTTCGTTGACATGCTGTATTTTATGCAGTGCATTTCTTGGGTCTTTCGGCATGCCTGGATAGTTTTTTTTGTTAAATAATCCGTTAATTTTAATTAGAGCTTGGTCTAACGGGTATGACCAGATACGATGGGTAAAATTCAAATATATTTTATTTGTTTCCGTATGTACTAAAAGCATACCGCCGGATTTCAGTACTCTTGAAATCTCATGCATGGTTTTTTCTAATTCATCTTTATACAAGTGTTCAAAAACGTCAATAGATGTGACAATATCAAAATAATTATCTTTAAATTTTAATTTCTTTGCATCCATTCTAAAAAAACTTACATTCCTTTGAATAGCAACTTCCTGTTTTTTTAATGAGCTATTTGCAATATTAATGCCATCTTTGGAGTAATCTATGCCAATAACCTTTGCTCCTTTGCGCGCGCATTCAATAGATAAATCTCCCCTCCCGCAACCAACATCTAAAATATTAATCCCTTTCACTATTTTTAGAATACTTAAGAACTTTACAATTCGAGGATGTACTTTTTTACCTTTATATTTTTTAAACTCTTCAAAGCCCAGGCAATGATTTAAATAATATTCTTTATTATAAATTTTTGAGTTAATGCCTTTCATTTTTTGTAAAAATCTTTAGTGAATAATAATAATAAAAAGGAACGGCAACGACAGACCCAATTAGCGCAGAGTATGCAGCGCCCAAAATACCAAAATGTAAAACGAGCGGAAAAATAGGGATAATCAATCCAAGTATGCTAATAAAAGTTATAATAGTTAAATATTCTTGTTTTCCTACCGCAAGAAATAAGGCAGAACTGGAACCTGATATTGCTCGAATAACTCCAAATACTGCTAGAATTGGCAAAATAGGGATAACAGGCATCCATTTATCTCCAAGGACGAATAAAACAATTTCTTTAGGGAATAAGATAAGAATAGAACCAATAAAAATAGCAAGCAAAGCGATTACAAGCGTTGTTTTAATAAAAGCAGCCTGTAAACGTTTCTTATCTTCTGAAATTTTTACATAAACGGGAAAGGTCACACGGGCAAAAACATCCGCAATTTCGGTAATCGGCAACATGGAAAAAGAATAACCCATTTGATATATGCCAAGAGATGTTGTGCCCAATAGCCTTCCTACAATAATATTGTCTGCATTATGAAAAAGATAATTAAAAATGCCGCTTCCTGTCACCCATTTGCCCCGATGTATTATCTTCATAAAATATTCTTTATTTATATTAAGAATAGGAGTTGGTTTTACCATAATATATGATAAAACTATCTCAGCAATTACACCAGCAATAAAGCCAATAATAATACCTAGTGGATCACGAAGAATAAGTGTTGCTATGATAGCAATACTTGCATCTAGAAAAAATATAGTAAACCGATAGATGAATTCTTGTTGGAAGCGAAGTTCTTTTTGAAACTTAATTACCGAGGGGTTAATAAAGCCACGCAAAAATGGCACTATACCGATCACGTACAGTAATTTTATGGAATCAGGCGAATGAAAAAAAGAAGCGATAAATGGCGCCATGATGATAATAACTAATGAAATAATAATTCCTCTGATTATTGAGACTATCCAGGCGGAATTTATATACCGATCAGTTTCTTTTTCTTGTATGAGAATCACATTTACGCCTGTCTCTGTCATCACTTCCAAAAATCCAAGAACTAGCAACGCAACCCCATACGCACCAAATTGCGATGGGAGAAGGACTCTTGCGAGCACAATAGTCTTAATAAAGGATAGCGCCCGTGTAGTTACCCGAAGAACCGTTATCCAAGAAACCCCTTTTACTGCAGCGCGTGTATATCCCATACTGGTATTATAGCAATAATGATTGAAATTGTTATAGTTCTTACGTTATAATACATAGAATGCAGGCAATAAGCAGAGCTATTATAGAATGCCGCTCATGTAAATCGAAAAC
>JAHIGH010000203.1 GCA_018900295.1 Patescibacteria group bacterium
GTAAAAACAGGACTGGTCGGTTGGAGATTAATGATATTGCTTTTATGAAAAAGAGGACATTTCTATATTGGAGAAAAGCGGACGTTTCTATATGGGCTTGACAGAGTTTGAGCTTTTTACTTTTTACAAACAGCAGTTTTTTTAGTAAACGTATCTGAAATACAAAAGAATTACCGGCGGGAATACTTTTCGTGGAAAAAGATACTGTTTTTTTTGCTCAAAGGGCAACAAATATTAAAGAAATAACTGCAATAGTAGCGTAAGAAGAGGTAATTTAACTACCACAGTTGCCTTTTATCTCGCATTCAATATATTTCCGGATTTCTGTGTAATTCCCGTTTCCCGCGGTTGGGATAAGAACCCATTGGTTCAAATATTCCGGCCCGATTTGGGGATTCATAAGTAGCCCCGGGCGGTCAGTCTGCGTAACTTCCACCCTTCAGGTGTAACAGCCTCGCCGCCTGATCTTAGTTGATATTAATTGGCTATTTTACCAAATTAATAGTATAATTCATATTTACCTGCTTGCTATTCTTTTCGCTATTTTGTAATAATTAAAGACAAGGCTTAATATATGACTGTAAAATCGATTCACTCTGCCTTTTTCTTATCTTCAATAAATGTATCAGATAAGCTAATATTAGCCTCAAATTTAAAATCTATTTTAGGTGAAGTTTTAGATGGTGAGCCATTAATTTTACCAATTCCAGATAACGCACCGCATGAAATACCAAGAATCATATTAAAAAGTAAGAATGAAGAATATGAGCTTAATATTTCTCTATCAAGAGTTGATTTTATTTTTAACAATAAAAGTAATGCTGCAATACAATACAAAAAAATTACTGAGGCAGTAATGAAATATCTTGCCAAGTTAAGTAAGGTATTAATAGACAAGCATTCTATGTCAACAAATAGGACTGGATTAATTGTTACATTTGGATCAGATGTAAAAGTAATAGATAAAGTTCTAGAATTGTTTAATGTAGAGTTTAAGGATATAAAAAACAAACAAGAAATTCAGCTAAACCTGTTACAAAAGCAAACTGTCGGAGAGTTCAATGTAAATAATTGGGTAAGAATAATAGCGCAAAAACATGATACAAGTAGGCAAAATTACATATTATTAAACGATATAAACATTGATATTAAAGATAAAAAAGATCTTACAAGTGATTTAATAAACAAGTTTTATAATACAATGTTCAACGAAATTGTTAAGAATATAAAACCATATGGAACAGACAACATCTCTTGAGGAATTATTTGATCAGTATGATATAACTTCTAAAACTTCCTCTTCAAGAAAGATTATTAGACGAAGAGCAGAAGAATATAAAGATTTTTTTCATTACCTAAATAAGGAAATATCTTTTAGTTCGGTATTTTCTTGTAAAGACACTACTCCTTGGGCCATTAATAAATCTCAAACAGAAGAACCAGAGCCACTGAAAATAAATACAAAATGTAATTTCTGGTATGCAAATTATTGGAGTTTACTTAATAATAACTTTATTACTCCAATAGCAAATAATGAAAAAAGGATGTCAATAGTAATAACCGAAAAATTTACAGTATTAGAAATAGTTAAAAAAATATATTTAAGCGATATGCCAGATTACATAAATGTAGATATTCTTTTAAACACACAAGCCTATACTAATAAAGAACTAGAATCACTATTGGATAAAGAGTTAGAAGTAAGAGACCAATACAATAATTTATTAATTAATTTTAACTATTTAAATATTGCTGATAGTAATATACACAAAGATTCAGTACTTATCTTCGAAAACAATGGCTAATTATCAAATCCATGAGGATCAAGCAAAATCCAACTATTCTTTATTGACTAAGATTTTGCGTAAATCAAAATATAAAGATTGGAAAATTACAGTAGCATTTTACACAGCTGTACATATTATGGAATGTCAGCTTACAAAGGCTAGTCCTGATTGGAGGAGTGGAAACTATCAGCGAGATAATCCGGAGTCCCAACATGCCTGGAGAGAAAAGTGTATTAATTTAATGTTTAGAGATATATTTAAACATTATAGAATGCTAGAGATTAGAAGCAAGACTGCTAGATATTTAGAAGGTACTCCTGGAAATATAACAGCAAATGATTTTATTTCAGAAAAAGATTCCCAAGATTGTTTAGATAATCATTTAAAAAAAATTCTAAAAAAGTTCAACTATTTTTGGTAATAATATTTATATAAAACTTCCACCTGAAAGGCTTAATAGCCTCGCCACGTCATTTGCTCACTGTTTTCGATTATCAGACACTAGAATGATGGAGGATTTTTGGCGGAAATATCGCACTTTCCTTTATTTATCTCACACTCAACATATTTCCGGATTTCCGTGTAATTCCCGTTTCCCGCGGTTGGGATAAGAACCCATTGGTTCAAATATTCTGGCCCGATTTGGGGATTCATAAGCAGCCCCGGACGGCCAGTCTGCGAATCCCCGGTATCCAAAACAACGCTGGTAATAGCAGCGGATTTGAACTTCCGGGCAAGCCGGATGAAATCATCATATTCATCTTCTTTTATATTTGTTTCAATACTGTCATTCACCACGTCAATCAAA
>JAHIGH010000204.1 GCA_018900295.1 Patescibacteria group bacterium
GCGGAAATTAAGGAATTTTCCGCTCGCTGGAAAGTCGCCCAAATGCTTGACGCAAAAGTCCCTTACAAAAAAATTGAAAAACAAACAGGCATGAGCAGCACTACCATCGCCCGAATCAGCAAATGGCTGAATAACGGCAAAGATGGATATCGTTTAGTTTTAAACAAGCTAAAAAATAGCCAGACACATGTGCGTCTCGCTCGCTGATAACGGTAGGAAATCATATTTACAACATCCCGCCGCAAGCGGGTTTTTTTATTTTAATAAACGAACTTATGGCAAATCTTAATAACAAAAATTTAAAACTGGCAATACAAAAACAGGGGCGTTTAACCGATGAAACGATTGAATTTTTACGCAAATCCGGTCTTGAATTCGAGAGCTACAAACAACGACTGTTCTCTTTATGTAGAAATTTTCCTTTAGAAATTCTCTATGTTAGGGATGATGATATTCCTGATTATGTAGAGGCGGGAACTGTTGATCTGGGAATTCTAGGCCTTAATAAACTCAATGAAGAAAAACCAAAAGTAAAAAAATTACTGAATTTGAGATATGGATTTTGCTCTTTAATTATAGCCGTACCAAAGGAGTCGGAAATTAAAGACATATGGGGACTTCGGAATAAAACAATTGCCACTTCATATCCTGAATCTTCAAAAAAGTTTTTCAAAAAAAATAATATACCCGTAGAAGTAGTCAGAATTCGTGGGTCGGTGGAAATTACCCCTGCTTTAGGAGTTGCGCAAGCAATAATTGATCTTACCTCAACAGGAAGTACGCTTGCCCTAAATGATCTCAGAGTCTTAAGCAAAATATATGATTCCGAGTCTGTATTAATTGCCAATAAAGAAGCATTTATAAATGGTAAAAAAAATCTACTTAAAAAATTAATTACCCGTTTTCAAGGGGTTCTTTCGGCGAAAAATTATAAATACGTCATGATGAATGCACCGGAAGAAATGCTTCCAAAAATAAAAGGTATCATCCCATATTTGAAATCTCCTACAATCACACGTCTCTCAACAAAAGGATGGATTTCAATTCAAACAGTCATCAAAGAGGACTTATTTTGGGAAACAATCGAAAAACTGAAAAAAATAGGCGCAACCGGAATTATCGTTTTACCAATAGAAAAAATGATCATTTAATAAATACTTGTCATTGCGAGGAGGCAAAAGCCGACGAAGCAATCCCGTAGAAACTAAAACAAACGCTATTTAAAAGTAAATATGAAAGTTATTAGATTAAAAAACCTATCATCAAAAGATTACCAAAGAATTATCAGGCGTTCTGCCGGAAAGAATGCTGAAATTCTACCAATAGTTCGAAAGACAATGGAAAATATCAGGAAGTATGGAGATAAAGCGCTTATTGCAGATTATAAAAGAAAATTTGGTGCCCAAAACTACGAATCTCTCCTGGTTTCTAAAAAAGAAATAAAGCAAGCATATAAAGAAGTAAGTAAAGAATTTCTCATAGGAATTAATCAAATGATAAAAAATATTACTGCTGTGCATCAAGCGCAACTGCCAAGGAAAAAGGATACCGTCGTAAATTCTGAAAAGGGAATATCTGTCTGGAGAGAGTGGCGGCCAATCGAAAAAGTCGGACTCTATATTCCAGGAGGAAAAGCAGTCTATCCATCCTCGGTTCTCATGACCGCGATACCCGCAATAATTGCCGGCTGCAAAGAAATAATTATGTGCTCTCCTGCTAGGGAAAAAGGGCAAATTCCCTTCACCACTTTAGTTGCAGCCGACATGATCGGCCTGACAAAAATCTATAAAATCGGTGGTGCCCAAGCTATTGCGGCAATGATCTACGGAACGGAAAGTATACCGAATGTCTACAAAATTTTCGGTGCTGGAAATGCTTATGTAACTGCTGCAAAAATGCTGGCATTGGAAACAATAAGCATTGACATGCCGGCAGGTCCTTCGGAGATTTTTATTATCGCCGATGAAACAGCAAATCCAGCGTATATTGCAGCTGATTTATTGGCTGATGGAGAACACGGAGAAGACTCTGCTTGTGTATTAATCACAACCTCAAAAAAAATAGCAGATCAAACAATAAAAGAAATAGAAAAACAATTATCCAGGCTTTCAACCGAAGCGCGAGCAAAAGAATCTATTAATAAATATGGATTATTTGCTATCGTTGATTCACTTGATGAAGCAATAGCTTTTGCGAATGAATACGCACCTGAGCATTTGGAAATTATGATCAAAAAACCTGAATTATTAGTAAAAAAAATAACAAATGCGGGATCCTTATTTCTTGGAAATTGGACAGCAAAATCAACCGGGGATTATGCGACAGGCGCGAATCACATCTTGCCAACAGGCGGTATGGCGAAAATGTATCCCCCGCTCGGCGTTGATGCCTTCGGAAAATGGATGCAGGTACAGAAATGCACAAAGGAAGGACTTGAAAAAATCAAAAACACTATTGAAACGATAGCACAAGTTGAGGAGTTACCAGCGCACAAAAATTCTGTTTCAATCAGATTCAAAAAAAAGAAGCCATTTCCCACAGTATCGTTCTCCCGTCCTCTTTTGTCATTCCCGCGAAAGCGGGAATCCAGAACGTTGCTCACTACAAGAAAGTATCGTGTAACTAAATAAACTATGAAAAAAATTGACATAAATCAACTCATTAGGTCGGATATTGCGCAAATAGCGCCGTACGTTCCGGGTACCTCTGCGCAAAATTTGGCAAAAAAATACGGACAGAATATAAAACAATTAATAAAACTTAATGCCAATGAGAATCCTTACGGCGTTTCTCCTTTTGTTAAAAAAGCATTAAAAGATCTTTTTTACAATTATTACCCCACGCCTGATTACCCGATACTTCGTCTGGCGCTTTCAAAATACACAAATACAAAAGAAGAAAATATTATTGTTGGTTCCGGATCGGACGAACTTATTTACTTGTTGCTTCGCGCTGTTCTCCTGGAAAAAGATAAAGTTATTATTTGTCCGCCAACATTTGGTATATACGAAATAGCAACAAAACTTAGCCGTGGAATAATAGTTAATGTTCCAACAAATAAAAACTTTACAATAAATCTCCC